>CAJORD010000160.1 GCA_905236605.1 uncultured Synergistales bacterium
CACCGTCAACACGAGCAACAACAGGCTGGATTCTGTCCTCGATCATTTTTTTTGCTGTCTTCTCTGGCATACTTGACGAGAACGAGATTATCAAGAACGGCTGTGCGCTAATATCGAATTTACTTGAAACAGGTTCGTCGGCATCGTCTGGCAAATCCGGAACTTTAGCTTTAACTTTGTTGTTGACGTCAACGAGAGCTAAGTCTGGATTCGTTCCGGCTTCCATTTCTACAGCGACCATTGAAACGCCTTCAAGTGAATAAGTCGTAATTGATTTAAGATTTTCGAGGTCAGCTAGAGCGTCTTCGAGAGGCTTACTGATTAGCTGCTCGATTTCATTCGGGCCTGCGCCTGTGTAAGTCGTTCGGACAAGCACGAAAGGAAATTCGACATCAGGATAAAGAGTAACGCCGAGCGTGAAATAGCTTGAAATTCCGAGCAGAATCCACATAACAACAGAACACCCGGTGAAGACCGGGTGATAAATACAAAATCTTATGAAGCCACGCATGAATTACCCCTCGTTGGAATTATCTGAAATTTTTTGACCAGCTAAATCTACTTTGCGAACTATCTCCGCGCCGTCATATAAAACTCTATTGCCGCTCGTGATTAAATCGTCGCCGGGTTTAAGTCCTGATGTTACAATAACTCGACCTTCTCGGCCTTCGCCGGTTGTGATTTTTGTAAGTTGAGCTTTGTTGCCTTTCGCAAGATACACTGATTGAGTTTCGCCGCGATAGATAACGACGTTTGACGGAATTACAACGACATTTTGCTGACTAGAAACTTGAAAGCGTCCTTCAACGTAAGTTCCTGGCAAAATTCCGGAGTCTTCCGGCAGTCCGACAACAACAGGATATAAACCTGATCCACTTTGAGCTTCGGGGCTTGTGCGTTTGACCCAGCCGATATGCTTCACTCCGTCAACATAAATTTCAACGGGAGTGGATTTATTAATTTTCATGATGTCTTTCTTCGAGACCATTAACTCGGCTTCCATTTCTCTAGGGTCAACGATTGAGAGCAATGGCACGCCGGCTTCAGCAATTTCGCCAGGCTCGACGTTACGCGCTGCGACGATCCCGTTTATGCTTGCTTTTAAATTTGTGCGCTGTAAAGTCGATTGCGAAGAACGCAAAGTAGCCTCGGCAGTTTTCATTCGTGCGTACGCTGAATCAACTTCGCTTTGAGAGATTCCGCCTTTTGCGTTTAATTGCTTTAATCTGTTGTAATTTAATTTTGCTTCGTCATATGTTGATTTCCCCGATTGAACTTGAGCACCGCGTGCGGCGACTTGCAACGTGATTAACGTCTGCCCCGCTCTTACGGGGCTGCCAACATCTACAGCTACGCTCTTAACGATTTCGCGTTCAAAAGTTGTAATATTTTGTGTGTGAGCGCTTTTCGCCTGACCGTAATAGCTGCGCCAAGTTTCCCAATTTGAAGTTTTTAATTTTTCCGTTTCTACAGGATATGTATCTACTGTTTGAGTTTCTAGCGAACGCAAATTCGCGGCCGCTTGTGCGAGCTTGGCCCTAACTTGTGTGGCAACAAGAACACCAACTCCAATGACCGCTAGAACCCATAATAAAAGTCTTATACGCGTGAAAAATTTGAGCATTAAAAAAATCACCCCTATGCAAAATTTTGATAATATTAACATAGAAGTTAATAGCATACGATTTTGAAGAATTTATGAAACTTCGTTCGAGCGCTCTATCCTTGACTTCAAGTTGCCTTCAATCATTAAAATAAAAAAAATTTTTTCATGAAGGAGTTTTGAAATCACATGACGGAAGTTAAAAAAAATCTCAGCGCGTTCCCACTTGGAAATCCTAACGACGCTTACGCACAATTTTTTGACGGTCAAAGCTACCTCGCCATGCTCTCAAAAGAACAAGTAATAATCGCGAACGTTACCTTTGAACCCGGCTGCCGAAATCATTGGCACATTCATCACGCTGAAAAAGGCGGCGGACAAATTTTAATTTGCGTTGCTGGACGCGGATATTATCAGGAATGGGGCAAGCCTGCTCGCGAATTAAAGCCCGGCGACGTCGTGAATATTCCCGCGAACGTTAAGCATTGGCACGGCGCAGCGGAGGATTCTTGGTTCCAACATTTGGCCGTCGAAGTTGCTGGCGAAAAAACTTCTACTGAATGGTGCGAACCCGTATCAAAAAACTAGCGGCTGTTGTGAATTTCAAATTTAAGCCCTTTAGGGCTTTTTTTTATTCCCCGCTCAAATTATAATTAAAAACAAAATTTCATCGAGAGAGGATTAATTATTGAAAAATGTTTTGATAGCCCCGTTTTTAATCGAAATGGTTCGTACAGCGACGAACATGTATGCTCAAGGCTGGGACGAACGCAACGGAGGCAACATTTCATTATTATTAAGCGAGGCCGAAGTCAGCGAATATTGTAATATCACAAAGATTTTGCGAACAATACCGACGGGATTTAGCGCGTCGGAGCTTGACAACCGTTACTTTCTTGTAACAGGGACTGGCAAATATTTTAAAAATATACAATACGCTCCTGATGTAAATTTAGGAATTGTAAAACTTGTTGATGGTGGTAAGAACGCGCAATTATTGTGGGGATTTTCGGACGGAGGCACGTTTACGAGCGAATTTCCGACGCATATAATGAGCCACGCAGCAAGATTGAAAGTAAATCCCGCCAATCGCGTTATAATGCACTGCCACCCGACAAATTTATTAGCTATGACATACGTTCACACACTTGACGAAAAAGAATTCACAAAAACGCTTTGGCGAATGTGTACAGAATGTATAGTTGTATTTCCTGACGGCGTGAACGTTTTACCGTGGATGTTATGCGGAACTAACGAAATAGGCGAAGCCACCGCCGAAAAAATGAAAACTGCGCGCTTAGTTGTATGGTCTCAACATGGTCTATATGGCGCTGGAGCTGATTTAGACGAGGCTTATGGCTTAATCGAAACAGCCGAGAAGGCCGCGGAAATTTACATGAAAATAGCTCATCTTCCAATAATAAACACAATTACAGATGAACAACTGCATTTACTTGAAGGAAGATTCGGCATAAAAGCTCGTGAGGGCTATTTGAAAATTAATTAAGGAGGAGTTTATACAATGGCATCACGTATTGTACTCAACAATATTTCCTATCATGGAAAAGGCGCAATCGAAAATATTGCTCCAGAACTGAAAGCACGCGGAAAGAAAAAAATTTTTGTGTGCACTGACGCAAGTTTGGTGAAATTTGGTGTTTCCAAAAAAGTTACGGATCTACTTGATAAAGCCGGGCTTGCCTACGAGGTTTACAGCGACATTAAACCAAATCCAACGATCGAAAATGTACAAAATGGCGTCGCTGCATTCAAAAAAGCACAGGCTGATTCAATCGTAGCTATTGGCGGCGGTTCAGCAATGGACACGGCTAAGGCAGTCGGAATCATAATTAACAATCCCGAATTTGCCGATGTTCGTTCATTGGAAGGTGTTGCACCGACGAAGGCCCATGCTGTTTTCACAATTGCAGTTCCGACAACGGCTGGCACGGCTGCGGAGGTTACAATTAACTACGTCATTACAGACGTTGAAAAGAAGCGCAAATTTGTATGTGTCGATACAAACGACATTCCTGAAATTGCGGTTGTTGACCCCGACATGATGGCTTCAATGCCAAAAGGCTTGACCGCATCAACAGGCATGGACGCTTTGACGCACGCAATAGAAGGCTATATTACAAAAGGCGCTTGTACAATAAGCGACATGTTCCATCTTGAAGCAATAAAATTGATAAGCCATAGTTTGCGCGGAGCAGTTGCAGGGACGCCTGAAGGCCGTGAGGGCATGGCTTTAGGTCAGTATATTGCGGGCATGGGATTTTCCAATGTTGGATTAGGAATTGTGCATAGTATGGCGCATGGACTTTCGGCGCTCTATGACACTCCACACGGCGTGGCATGTGCGATTATCCTTCCTTACGGGCTTGAATACAACGCACCTGTAGCTGGCAAACGTTATCGCGCAATCGGCAAGGCGATGGGAGTTGATGGTATCGACTACATGAACGACGACGAAGCAGCAGCTGCAACGATCGCCGCGGTAAAAAAGCTCTCTGCTGATGTTGGAATCCCTGCGGATTTGAAAGGTATTCTCAAAGAAGAAGATGTTCAGTTCCTTTCAGACAGTGCCTACGCTGACGCTTGCTGCCCCGGTAATCCAAGAGATACAAACGTTGAAGAAATTAAAGCGCTCTATAGAAGCATGATGTAGTTTTTACAAGGGATTAGGGCTATAAAATTTGTCTTAATCCCTTTTTTCTTGCAGTTTTTCTAAAGTACCCTGATATTCAAGCCTGTATTTGTTCCAAACAAAGCCCGGCACGCCCTTTATAAAAATTTTTCGCTGAAATTCGTTTTGCCATTCGCAAATAAAATTTTGATTGATGTATTCAGCAATTCGCGGCGTAGTTTGAATTAAAAACGCCTCTGAATTATTGGCAGCAGTGATTTTACGAATGAAACGTTTGATATTAATTGCAATATTTTCTTCACGTTCAACAAAACCATTATCGCTACAAACTGGACAGTTGCGAGTTAAAACGCTTTTCAAATCCGGGCGTTCTCGTTTTCGTGTAAGTTCAACTAAGCCCAGCTGTGTTATCGAAAAAACTCGTGTTTTCAAGCGGTCATGGCTCAAAAATTTTTCAAAACTCTTTAATAATTCTCGTTTGTCCTCGCTAAAATCCATGTCTATAAAATCAATAATTACAATTCCGCCTATTGAACGTAAACGAAGTTGTCGGGCTATTTCTTCTGCCGCTTCAAGATTGGTAGCAAATACAGTATGCCGCATATCGGGAGCGCTTGTAAATTTGCCGGTGTTTACGTCAATAACTGTAAGCGCCTCTGTTTGGTCAAAAACTAGATAAGCTCCGCTTCTAAGCCATACTTTGCGGTCAAGAGCTTTTTGAATTTCGCTTTCAATACCAAAATATTCAAAAATTGGTGTAATTTCATTATAAAGTTTTATGTCAGGCTGCTTGGTGAAAAATCTTTCAACAAAGGATTTTGCATTTTCAAATTCTTCTTTGTCATCTATGATTATCTCGTCAATCTGCTCAACAACTTCATCTCGCAAGACTTTCCCTAACGCTCCAGTATCTCGATACAACAAACACGGCGCTGAAGTATTTTTATATTTTTCTCTAATATCGCGCCATAAATCCAGTAATGAAGCTAAATCTTTTCGCAATAATTCTTCGCTGACATTTTCCGCAGCAGTCCTAATTATTATTCCAAAACCCTGATTTTCAGCGCTTAGAGTATCTGCAATTTGTTTCAGTCTTTTGCGCTCATCATTGCTGTTAATGCGTCTTGACACGCCGATTTCGTCATTGTCCGGCACAAGCACTAGCCAACGTCCCGGAATTGAAATTCTTGCACTTACACGAGGAGCCTTATTTTTTCGTGCATTTTTTATAATTTGTACAATTAGCTCATTACCGGGCTTTAAGTGCGTTGTTCGCTCATTTTCATTTAAATACAAAAAAGCGTTATGAGGTTCGAGTTTATTTTGTTTTTTTGTAGATATTGAGACAAAAGCCGCGCTGATTGCAGGCACGACGGTTTCTACACGCGCTTTAAAAATATCGCCCTGCGTTCGTGAAGTTTCAAAGTTGTATTCAATAAAAATTTCTGTAAGTTTTCCATTTTCGAGCAATGCCACACGAGACTGTTCACGCTCTTTTAAGTCAGCAACTATCTTTATGTCGCTCATGACATCTTCACCATATCCAACACACTATCATAAGAACCAATGGCAACACGCACTATATTAATACAGTGCCAACCGTCGATTAAGTTGTCTTTTATCAAAGGTTTTATGAAGCTTCCAATGGGATTTTGAGCGGGGTCTTTGATTATAAAACGAAACCAATCGCCAACGAAATTACTTTTTATGATTGAAGGATTATTAAAATGTTGTTGTATATTTGAAAGCGCTGCGCTTCTTACGAGATATTCAGCATGAGTACAGAGTTTACCAAGTGAAGGCGAATCTTCAGCAGGAAAAATTACATTAGAAATACAAAATCCCTCCGGAAGAGCTGCGTTCATTCGTTGGATTACGTTATCACAAAGATTTTCATCAAAATACATATCTACAACTTCAGCAAGCGCAACAACTCCCGCGGGAAGTTCGGGGGCGAAACTGATCTTTGCTCGCGGTGAAAATCCCTGTGTCATAATCAGCTTCAACCCCGCTCTTGACGCGCTTCGCGAAAATATCTGCGCTAATGCAATGTGAGGAACAAAGCAAGCTCCGCCACGTTTTGAATAAATTAATCTCGCTCTCATTCCTCAATCCTGCAAATTAATCCTTATTTGGGTCAAACTCGTTCTCAAGCACGTTTTTGAACTCGTCAAGCGTCATCGAGCCTAAATCACCCTTTGAACGTTCACGAACTCCAACTTTGTTTTCAGCCTGCTCCTTATCACCAACGACTAGCATGTAAGGAATTTTTTGAATCTGTGCATCACGAATCTTGCGGCCAAGCTTCTCCGAGCGTGTATCAATTTCAACGCGCACACCACACTTATTAAACGTATCTTGCAATTTTTTAGCGTAGTCAATGTGTGTATCAGCGATAGGAATGATTTCAACCTGCACAGGCGCGAGCCAGTAGGGGAAAGCACCCGCGTAATGTTCAATCAAAATTCCCATGAAACGTTCTACACTTCCAAATACAACTCTGTGAATCAAAACTGGAGTATGTTCCGCGCCGTCTTCGCCAATATATGTAACGTCAAAACGGCCCGGCAGCTGGAAATCAAGCTGAATAGTTCCACATTGCCACGTTCTACCGATACAATCTTCAAGATGAAAATCAATTTTAGGCCCGTAAAAAGCTCCGTCACCTGGATTAATCGTATAAGGCGTGTTCGTACTTTCAAGCGCGTCTTTCAAAGCCGCTTCAGCAGCTTCCCACTGTTCATCAGTACCCATCGAGTCTTCAGGACGTGTCGAAAGTTCAACTGTATATTTGAAGTTAAATACTTTGGTATAAAAATATTTATCCAACTCCATTATCGCTGTAACTTCTTCTTTGATTTTTGAAGGCTCAATGTAAGTGTGCGAGTCATCTTGTGTGAAACATCTAACGCGCATAAGACCATGCAAAACTCCTGTGCGTTCATGTCTATGAACGATTCCAAGTTCAGCAAGTCTCATCGGAAGCTCTCTGTAACTTCTTAGCTGCGTCTTATATACAAGAATGCTGCCGGGGCAATTCATTGGCTTTATTGCATAAGTCTTCTCATCAATTTCAGTGAGATACATGTTTTCACGATAGTGATCCCAATGTCCCGAACGTACCCATAATTGTTGATCCAAAATCTGCGGTGTCTTAATCTCGAGATAGCCTCGCTTCAGGTGCTCTTTACGCCAAAAATTAATTAGCGTGTTCATGATTACCATGCCTTTAGGGTGGAAAAATGGAAATCCCGGGCCTTCCTCATGAAGGCTGAACAAATCCAGCTCTTTACCGAGTTTTCTGTGGTCACGCAATTTTGCTTCTTCAAGTCGTTTTGTGTAAGTTTTAAGTTCATCAGGAGTTGCGAAAGCTGTTCCGTAAATCCTTGTGAGCATCTTGTTTTTCTCGCTGCCGCGCCAATATGCTCCCGCGATTGACAACAATTTGAAATTATGGATTTTTGACGCGTCAGGAACGTGAGGCCCTCTACACAAATCTGCATACTCGCCTTGCTTGTAAATAGATACAGTGGGCGCGTCTATCTCTGAAATCAATTCTGTTTTATATGGATCGTTTGCAAAGAATTTTAGTGCATCTTCTTTGGACATATCCTCTCGTGAAACTTTCTCGCCAGCACCTGAAATTTTTCGCATTTCTGCTTCGATTTTTGGTAAATCGCTCTCTGTGATTGTTCCAGCTACGTCAATATCATAATAGAAGCCGTCTTTAATCGCGGGCCCAATTCCAAAATGAGTGCCAGGATACAATCTTTCAATCGCTTGTGCCATTAAGTGCGCTGTGCTGTGTCGCAGAATTTCCAATCCTTCGGGCGAGTCTGTTGTTACAGCTTCGACTTCGCCGCCTTCGTTGACGTTGCGCGACAAGTCCATTAATTCGTCGTTCAACTTCGCTGCGATAACTTTCTTGCCGTCAAGCCCTAACGCTTTAATTACATCGTGAAGCGTGGCCGAATCGTTGGCAATCTCGCACGATTTTTCGCCGTTCTTAAAATGCAACATAAAAATATAAAACCTGCCTTAATTTCTAAACTGAAATTTTTTGAGCAAGTATAACACAACGGGCGAAACGAAATTAGAAAATTTTATTATGCTATCATATGTTTTCAAAAATTTTGGAAAGAGGCGTAAATTTTTTACATGACTTTGTTATTAAAGACTGCGTTCGCGCTCTTTGCCGGTCTCATGATGACCAGAGCTTTCAAATATTCCGGCTTCAAATTTCCTGACGTAACGGCGTTTTTGATTGCGGGCGTTCTCGTTGGGCCTTATGCTCTTGGCCGCGTCGGTTTAGGTTTTGATTCTTCGGTGGAACTTGCGGACGTTAATATTTTATCAAGCCTAGCTCTTGGCTTCATTGCGTTCGACATTGGCAGCGAATTTAGAATGGCGCAACTAAAAGAGATGGGCAAGGCCGCGACTTTCATCGGAATTTTTCAGGCGCTTGCGGCTACTATTCTCGTTGACATTGCATTAATCGCTTTAAGCATGAAGCTTGGCGATGACGTTTTGCCCGTTCCTGTAGCAATTACTCTCGGCGCTATAGCTTCGGCGACAGCTCCGGCGGCGACATTGATGGTAGTTCGACAATTTAAAGCTAAAGGCCCGGTTACGGATTTGTTGCTGCCGATTGTCGCTCTTGATGACGCAGCGGGACTTGTGATTTTTGCGGTCTCAATCGGCGTTGCGCAGGCTATGATCGGCGGCGCGGTGAACTTCGTTTCGATTATCGTTAATCCGTTGATCGAAATCATAAGCTCTTTAATCTTAGGCGCGGTCATGGGATTTTTATTAACGCAGCTTGAAAAATTATTTTTTTCAAATTCAAACCGTCTTTCAATGACGA
>CAJORD010000161.1 GCA_905236605.1 uncultured Synergistales bacterium
TGGTGCCGGAGGGGAGATTCGAACTCCCACAAGGTCGCCCTCGGTGGATTTTGAGTCCACTGCGTCTACCATTCCGCCACTCCGGCTTGTTAGAACACGCTATAAAATACACTTGCTTTTATAATTTGTCAAACACGAATTTTTTATAGCGCTTACAAACTATTAACTTGCGATTGCGTCCCTTTCTTTAACATTTGCGTTATGCTTGTCGATAAAAGCGGAATCGGATCGACGAACTGACCGCCTAAAATCAAACTATAGTGCAAGTGCGGGCCTGTTACTCGTCCAGTGCTGCCGCTCTTGGCCACAACCTGACCTTTTGAAATTTTATCGCCCTTCTTAACGTTTATCTCGCTTAAATGAAAGAACGCTGTTATTACGCCGTTGCCAGAATCAATATAAACGCTTCCGCCCGCGTAATAATGAAATCCCGTTAGCACGACCGTACCCGCGAACGGAGCACGAACAGGCGTTCCGTTAGCTGCGCGAATGTCTGCGCCGTTATGTCCGTTTCGTGGCACACCGTTATAAATGCGCTGAAATCCGTAGTGGCTCGTCAGTGTGATAGTTGGAAGCGGAGAATCCGGAGGCGTTGTCCAACGTCGCGGCACTGTCATTGTGCGTAACGCTGCGCCGACGGCTTTTGACTCATTGCGGATTCGATTTAGCTCTTTCTTCGGCGGATTGACCATCTTGGGACTTACTGTCAATTTTTCTTGGGGATATTGCCGGGCTAAAAGATTAATTTTTCCGGAGGCTTTATATTTTTTCCCGTCCTGAATGAACTCAAAGAGAATATCATAAAGTCCCGGCTTCGTGTTTCGGACGTCGGAGCCTAATAGACCGTAAGAAATTTTTCCCGCGCCGCCTTGCTCGACGTTCAGATTTATACTTCTGTTCATCCACGTAACGACAGGATTCGAATAATCCGCGTTCGACGTCAACGAAATTGCAAACGCCTGCCCGATGTCCCAACTTGTCGGAAAATTCACCCACGCGGCTGCAAATGACGAACCGACGTTCGCAAATAAAAATCCCGAAATTAAAATCACTGTGCTAAAAAATTTTTTTATTTTCGTTTTCTTCAATTTATAAATCACCTCTGTAAATTTTCAATTAACTTTACAATAATTTTTGCAAGTTCGCTCGAAGTTTTTTTCATGTTGTCAATGACCTCCTGCTCTGTGAGTTCGTTCTCTGAAATCCCCGCGGCCATGTTCGCGACGCATGATAACACAGCAACTTTCATTTTCATCGAGTTCGCTACGATGACTTCCGGAACTGTTGACATTCCCACGACGTCCGCGCCCAAAATCCCGGCCATTCGGACTTCGGCGGGAGTTTCGTAAGACGGCCCCATGAAAGCTGCATAAACGCCTTCTTTGAGTCCGAACGATTTCAAGATTTTTAAAATTTTTTCATCGTAAGCGTGGGTCATGTCCGGGAATCGAACGTTCCAGCGCGGCTCATTGAGACCGATTAAAGGATTTGTGCCCATGAGATTAATATGATCACGCACGGCGATAACGTCGCCAATTTGAAAATTTTTGTTTACAGCTCCTGAAGCGTTTGTTGCGATGTAGTGATTTACGCCGAGCATTTTCAAAACTCTCACGGGGAACGTAACCGCCGCCATCGAGTAGCCTTCGTAATAATGAACGCGGCCTTGGAGCAAAATTATTTTTCGTTCGTGAATTTTTCCAAAAATAATTTTCCCGGCGTGTCCCGGTGCGGTCGAGCGTGGCCAGTTTGGAACGTCCGAAGCGTCGATTATGATTTTATTTTCGATAGCGTCGGCAATGTCTCCAAGTCCCGAGCCTGCGACAAGAGCAAGCGTTGGAGTATCGACGATAATTTTTGTAATGAAGTCCGAAGATTTTTTTGCGTCATCAAAATTAAAGTTGCTCATGAAATTCTCCCTTCTTTCGTTAAAAATTTAGTGTATCATGAAAAAAATTTTTTGAGGAGGAAAAATTAAAATGTCAGAACGACAAGAAAGAGCTGTGAAATTAAAACAACAAACCGGCGACGCTCATTATAATTGCTGTCAAGCTGTAGCATGTGTCTTCGCTGATGAAGTTGGCCTCGCGTCAGACACTTTACGAAAACTTGGCGCAGGCTTCGGCCTCGGCATGGGCAACATGGAAGCGACTTGCGGAGCGTTATGCGGCGCTCAAATGATTTTAGGATTAAAGAAGTATCAAAGCTCACCGATTCGCAATGACGCGGCAGAGCTTCAAAAAAAATTTACGGCCAAGTGCGGCGCTTCAATCTGCAAAATTATCAAAGGCCAAAATCCAGAGAAAAAAGTTTTGTGCTCGTGTGATGATTGCGTCAGCAACGCTGTAGAGCTTGTTGAAGAGTTCATGTAAAACTTGAAAAACTCTTTCATTAAGCTATAATACGCAACCGAGAATTTTATTTTATGCAAAGGAGGTTTACTGTTAGTCGTGGTCTTTAAGTATCGTGCACGTTCTTCAAGTGGCGAAATGGTCGAGAATACAATCGAAGCAAATGATCAACAAAGTGCTATCGCGGCTTTGAAGAGTACTGGTTTACTCGTCATCAGTCTAACGACTTCTGATAAACAGCCTAAGCCAAAATCCTCCGGCGCAGGTCTTTTCGGAGCTTTCAAGAGCAAACCTAAATCTTCACCTTCACAACCTCAACAGCCGCAGCCCGCAGCAATCCCTCACACAGGCGCAAAGCAGCCGCTCAATTGGAAATCTATTTTGAATATGGACCTCGGAGCGATTTTTAACACGGGGCATGTGCCATTGAAAAAATTAATGGTCTTCTTCCGTCAGCTTGCCACGATGGAAAGTGCGGGATTGAGCCTCACGGCTTCGCTTGATTTAATTGCGAGCAGCGAAAAACATTTTGCTCTTAAACACGCGCTTCTTGATATTAAATCACGACTTGACCGCGGTATCCCTCTAAGTCAGGCAATGGCGGCACAAAAAGCTTTTAGTCCGTTATTAATCGCTTTAATTCAGGCAGGCGAAGAAGGCGGCTTACTCGGCCCGGCTCTCGAACAGGGCGCGACGTTGCTCGAAAAACAGGAAGCTATCCGCAGCAAAATTCGCAGCGCTATGTTTTACCCGGCGTTCATTATGATTTTTGCGGTCGCGATTTTGATTTTCTTCTTTATATTCTTAGTTCCGAAATTTGAAGAAACTTTCGCGTCGCTTAATATCGAATTGCCGCAAGTAACGCTGACTATGTTCGCTATGGGTAACTGGTTCGGGCAATACTGGTATTTAGTAATTGGTGCTATGGCATTGATTATTGGCGGTTGGATTTTCCTGTCGCACAACAAGGCAACTAAAGGCACGATGGACTCAATAAAATTAAAAATTCCAGTTTTGAAAGATTTGTTATTAAAATCGGCAATGGCGCGTTCAAGTCGAACTTTTGCAGCGTTGACGGGCGCAGGCGTTCCGATAGTGCGAAGTCTGGAAATGTCCGAGGGCACGGCTAACAACGTCCCTGTACAAAAAGGTTATGAAGAGCTTCGCAAAGGAATTATTCGCGGAATGTCGTTGGGCGACGCTTCAAAAATGGCGGGAATCTTTCCGATATTAGTATCGCAGATGATGAGGATCGGTGAAGAAACTGGACATCTTGATACAATGCTTGAACGTGTTGCAACGTGGTACGACCAAGAACTTGACGAGCAAATTCGCGCTACGGTGTCGTTAATGGAACCAATGTTAATTGTTTTTGTCGGTGCGATTATAGCGATAATAGCAATTTCAATTTTTGCTCCGATCACGTCGGCGATTGTGCAGCTTTCTTAGTATGCTATAATCAAGATAACCCAAAAGTAAAAGAAAAAGTTACCCCCCCCCCTTTGCGGGAATTGCTTATCGAGTTTTCGTTGATGGGGTGCGTGGGAGAGGTGATGTGAAATACGTTGAAGAAAAAGTTTTTTGCGCTTGTTGATTTATTTAGAGATTGTGAGAAAATTTTTTTATTTTACAAAGGAGAAAATACAATGAAAAAAAATACAAAGCGTTCAGGTTTTACCCTTGTTGAGTTATTAATTGTCATCGTCGTCATCGGCGTGTTAAGCGCTATGATGATGCTTTCCAGCACTGAAGCCGTTTCATCAGCAAAAGCCGCCGACATCATCAGCGACTTACGAAACTTGAAGACCGCCGCTCTTGCGTGGTACGCTGATAACCTGACAACAGCAGACGGCTTAGCAAGTAAAGGATTAAATCCAAAAAGCTCAGATATACTGAAATATTTGAGCAATGAGAATGTTGATTCAAAATACAAGTTTTATAATGACACCGCTAATCAGTGGTATGTCGGATTTGACGCACCGGACACAAAGGTTGGCGAAAAATTAAAAGCTCGTGCAAGCTCTGTAGGCCTCTTAAAAAGTCAAAAATCAAATGACATCTATGCTGGTAGTGGCACTGTTTATATGTTAGTTAAATAGAAAAGGAGAAAATACA
>CAJORD010000162.1 GCA_905236605.1 uncultured Synergistales bacterium
CAAAACTTTCTTTAGCTTTTGCGCTTGGTGCGGGGATGGTAACGTTCACAGGCTTTGTCATTTCGTGTGTAGTCGTTCCGCCGCCTTTGTTGTCGTCATCAGGAGTTGTAGAGTCGTCGTCCGGGGTTTTTGGGTCAGGGTCTTGAGTGCCGGGGTTTGTGTTTTCTCCAGAACCGTTGCCGCCGTTTGACGCAGCTGTAGCCGAAATCGCTAAGTACCAAGTCGCTTTAATATGTCCGTCTGCTGCACCGTCGTTTAATAAAATCTCGCCTGCGCCTTCGTTTGAAAGCTGATACGTGCCTTCCGTTTCTGAAGCACTGTCCGCGAGCATTGCGCCATAAGCCAAAATTATTGTATTGTCATCGGCGAAACACGCGCCCGCGCTTATAGTCGGTGTTAAATCGCGACTTGGATTGACGGACTTAACGAAAATCCCTAGCTCTTTGAAAGTCGTTTCGTCAACACTGTACCAAATTTGGCCGTCCTCTTCGACGTAATCGTTAGCTTTGATTCTCGTAGCGACTTTGTTATAAACATCTGCGCTGCCTAGCGTCGAAGCTGTGAGCGTTGCCATGCCGCCGAATCCAAGAATGGCCGTTTTGCCTTCGGGGACGTCTTTCAACGTAACGTCAAATGTAAAGCCCGAACCTGTAATTTCATTTTCGCCTTCCGTGTAAGCTGCTGAAGTGTTTGCGCTCTTGTCCGTGTAGTCGGTGGCGTTCACCCAATTTTTTTCTTTGAGAAGCGCGTCAGTCTTTGAAAATGCTCCTTCGGGTGTGATTCTGAACATCAAGCCGGCGGCGTTATTTTCTTCGGTCATTACTTCGTTAGTTACATCAACTGTGTAAAGATAAAATCCTGCGCGAAGATTGGGAGCTGCGTCAGCGTTGCTGCTGTTGAAAGTTACTCTATAGAAAGTGGCTTTCGGCTCTTTGAGCGTCAAAATTTTCGCCGTTGAATCATAAGTGTAATTTGTGTCTGCGCTCAACGTTACTGCGCCGCGCCCGCCGCCTTCTTGAACAGTTGCGACAGTGTAATTAACTCCGCTTGGAACGTTATCGAACGACATTTTAATTTCAAGATTTTCAGCGATTAAGAAGCCTGTTTCAGGTTCGGCTGCTTTGACCGTCGGAACGGTTTCTAGTTTGAGATTCAAGCCGCTAATCACGACGTCGGGAAGGTCTTTCACAAGATACGTGATTGATTTAATCGTTTTGCCGACGATGTCAGACGTATATTTATAATCTCGTGTAACGTGCGTCCCGTGAATCTCTACATAAGCGTCATCAACAGTAACAGCTAGGTCTGAAGCAGAGAACCACATGTTATTAACCGGGCGAAGTCCATAGGCTCCGTCGTCAGTGCTAATCACAACGCCGAGAAGATTGCTTGAGCTTACGTCATCAAGACCGGCATTTTTGATGCTTAATTGATAACTTCCCCATGTGGCACTAGCACCGCTAGCTACGGTAACTTCGGCATCAGTTACATCAGTTGACTCCGTAACCATTTTCCCGAATGAACCGTCAGCACTCAAAACTTTATATTCGCTGAAAGCCGTATCAGTTGCGCCAATGAAAGTATAGCGGCTAGTGTCCGTTAATTTTTCATAAACTTCATTCGGGATACTTACCTGAACATCTTTAACGCCCGTTATCGAATCGCCTTCACTTGTAACAAGCGGAAAGCGTTTTGCCGTTGCCGAAGTATAAGCGTCAAGCCCGGCTTCTTTAAGTTCGTCGGCTGTCTCGCCAAGTTCGCCCGCGTAAAACTCTGCCCAAGTCATATCCGTTGTAGCAAAGTGGGAAGCCTGAACGTAAAAGCCTGCTCTGATGTTCGGAGCTATGTCAGTGCTGCTGCTTTTGAAGACAACTCTATAGAAAGCTGCGTTCGGCGATTTCAAGGTCAAAACTTTCGTCGATGAGTCATAAGTGTAATGTGTATCCGCCGATAACGTTATCGCACGTCTTCCGCCGCCTTCTTGAACGGAGACTACAGCGTCGTAACTGACACTCGCAGGGACGTTCTCAAAATTGAATTTAACATCTAAGGATTTTCCTTCGCTAAACACAAGACCACCATCAGGAACGACCGCTTTAACCGTCGGGACTTGCTCAAGTGTTAGATTAAGGCCGCTAATTACAATGTCAGGACTGTCCTTGACGAGATATGTTATTTTCTTAATCGTCTTGCCAACGATGTCAGCCGTGTAAGCATAATCGCGCTGAACGCCCGTTCCGTGGATTTCTACATAAGCATCGTCAACAGTTAAGCCTAAGTCTTTTGCGTTACGCCACATGTTATTAACATGTCTTAAACCGTAAGAGCCGTCGTCCGTCTCAATGACTACGCCAAGATAATTGCTCGTGCTGATAGAACTTAAATCAGCTGAAACGTTGAGCAAGTAGCTTCCCCACGCAGCATTCGCGCCACTAGCGAGCGTAACTGTAGCGTCGCTGATGTCTCTGCTTTCTGTAGCCATTGCTCCGAAAGTGTCCTGCGCCGTTACGTCTTTATATTCATCAAAGTAAGTTCCGGTGTCGTCAGACGCAACGATTGTAAAACGTGAAAGTCCGGTTTGCCCTCGTCCTACGGTGGTGTTCTTCAACGTGTTATAAATTTCTTCGGTCATACGAACTTGAACACCTTTAAGACCTGTTATTGAAGTTCCGTTGTAAGCGACATCATCCGAGAACATTCTAACCGCTGTTGCCGAAGTGTAAGCGTCGAGCCCGGCTTCTTCGAGAGCTGTTGAAGTTTGTCCTGTCTCACCTGCGTAGAACTCCGCCCAAGTCATATCCGTCGTAGCGTAATAATAAGTTTCAGCTGCGAACGCCGCGCCAGACATGACGAAAGCGAAAAGCAAAATTAAAAATGAAAATGAAAATCTTTGAAGTCTTTTCACTTTTATTACATCTCCTTTGAAAATTTGTTAGAGAATTAAAACATAAAAATTTTTCTCCGTCAAATTACAACTTCAGACGCACAAAAAAATTAATGATAGAATACTCGAGAAAAGATTTTTATTTTTTGAGAAAGAGAACACATGAGCGCTTCATTATTTTCAATTCCTTCAGACGAACCCTTAGCGGCTCGAATGCGTCCGCAGAGCCTCGATGAGTTTGTAGGCCAAGAGCACTTAATTGCGCCGGGGAAAATTTTGCGGACGATAATCGAAGGCGATCGGATCCCTTCTATGATTTTTTGGGGGCCGCCCGGTGTCGGCAAGACTACGCTTGCGAGCATAATTGCGCGAAAAACTCAAGCGGCATTTATAAATTTCTCTGCTGTAACAAGCGGCATAAAAGAAATTCGCGACATCATGAAACAGGCCGACGCAAATAAAAATTTTGGTGAGCGAACTATAGTTTTTGTCGATGAAATTCACAGATTTAACAAAGCTCAACAAGATGCTTTCTTGCCATTCGTCGAGAAGGGCAGCATCATTTTAATCGGTGCTACGACCGAAAATCCTTCGTTTGAAATTAACGGCGCTTTGTTGTCGCGCTGCAAAGTTTTCGTTTTGAAGGCGCTAAGCGTTGATGACGTTGTGAAATTATTGAAACGCGCTTTGAAAGTTTTAGGAGTAAAATTTTTTGCCGACGATGAAATTTTGAAAGCCATTGCGATTTTTACAAATGGTGATGCACGCGCGGCCTTGTCGTTATTAGAAATGGCCGCCATGAACAGCAGTGAAGACTCCGAAGGCAAAATTGTAATTTCAAAAGAAATTTTAGAACAGTGTACTTCAAAAAAATCTCTTCTTTACGACAAGAACGGCGAAGAACATTACAATTTAATTTCAGCATTGCACAAGTCGATGAGAAATTCTGACCCTGACGCGGCGGTTTATTGGCTTGCACGAATGTTAGAGGCTGGCGAAGACCCTCTGTACATTGCGCGTCGCGTTGTGAGATTTGCAAGTGAAGATGTCGGACTTGCTGAACCGAACGCGCTCGCGATGGCCGTTGCAGCGTATCAGGCTTGCCACTTTATCGGAATGCCCGAATGCAGTGTCCATTTGACGCAAGCTGTAATTCACATGTCAATAGCGCCAAAATCCAACGCCCTCGATGTTGCATATAACACAGCACGCAAGGACGCATTAGAAAGTATCGCCGAGCCGGTGCCGCTGAACATTCGCAACGCTCCGACAAAATTAATGAAAGAACTTGATTATGGTAAAGGATACAAATTTGCTCACGACTTCGAAAATAAAATCGCCGATATGCAATGCCTACCTGACGCTCTGAAAGACCGTGAATACTATCAACCTACCGAACAGGGCAGCGAAGCTCATTACAAAAAAAGATTAGAGCAAATTAAAAAGTGGAAAGAAGAATTGAGGAGCAGGGATCTGGATTCTTAACTCGCTAAACTGACTACGCGTCCGGAATTAAGTTCTTTATATATCATAACGATAACACAAATTGAAATTACAAATGTTAAAATGTCGCTCGCGGGCATTGACCATAAAACACCTTCAAGGCCCATGAATATTGGCATTATTATTGTAAGCCCCGCGCCAAAAATTATTTCTCTTACCATTGAGAGGCCCGCGGAGATATACGGCCGTCCCATTGCTTGAATAAAGATAAAGGCTGCTTTGTTTACACACGCAAGAATTATCATACAAAGATACACTCTAAAGCACCTGACTGTAAAATTAGCATAGTAAACGCTCTCGCCTGAAGCTCCGAATAATGCTGCAATGCTTGCCGGGAACAGTTCGACGATTACAAACGCGACGCAACCGATTACAGTTTCGCAAATTAGTAAAAGTGTGAAAAGATTTTTGACACGGTCGGGACGTTCTGCACCGACATTGAAACCTACGATCGGTGTGCAGCTCGCTGAAAGTCCTACAACAATCGAAATTACAATCTGAAAAAATTTCATTACAATTCCAACAACGGCCATAGGAATTTGAGAAAATTCAGGCTGTCCAAAAATTGGATCTAATGCGCCATATTTTTGAATCATAATGTTCACGGAAGCTACGCTGATGACTAAAGAAATTTGCGAAAGAAAACTACACATTCCCAGCGGCAAATATCGTTTCATTAATGTAGGATTGTAAGAAAGATTTGCACGGGTAAAATTCACAGCTTTCATCTTGCGCGAGATGTATAAAAGCGACATGAACGCTGTAAAAATTTGTCCCATTATCGTGGCAAGCGCCGCGCCCATCATTCCCCAATGAAATCCAAAAATGAAAAGCGGATCTAAAATTATATTTATTCCCGCGCCCATAAGAGTTGAAAACATAACGTAATTCGGGCTTCCGTCAGCAGAGATTATAGGATTCATTGCCTGGCCAAAAACATAAAACGGAATACCAGGAATTATAAATTCAAAATACTCGATTGCAAGTCTAAATGTTTCGTCGTTGACACGGCCACCGAAGAAAGTTACAAGCTGTTCACGAAATATAAAATACAAAATTGCAATTACTATTCCAACGGTTGAAGATAAAAGGGCCGCGCTTCCAACTGCATCACCGGCGCGTTTAGTTTCTCGCGCTCCAAGGCACATGCTTACACAAGCGCAGACGCCATCACCGATTAATAAAGTAAACGCAAGCGCGATAACAGTCATCGGGAATACAACATTATTCGCGGCGTTGCCGTGTGAACCTAAATAATCGGCGTTAGCTATGAAAATCTGATCTACGATGTTATAGAGCGCCGCGACAAGTAACGACACAATCAGCGGAACAGCATAACGCAGCATTAATTTTCCAACGGGCTCGCGTTCAAGAAACATATTTGTGTTTTCGTTGTTCAAAATTCAAATCTCCTTCTAAAAATTTGGCATAAAAAAATGCGTCGTCCTTTTTGCCCGGACTTACGCATTAATGCCGCACAGCAAATTTATTATAACACTCTATTTGTCAAGGCATGTTTTCAGCCACTCTTGCAACGGATTGCCTTCTTTTAGTAATTTACCGTCCGTCGATGTGAAAGCGTGTTTAGTGTATCCTTCGGCAGCTAGCTTATCTGTTCCAGCATGAAAAATTCTGCACGTGAATTCAACACTGACTTTTGATAATTTCGTTACGCTCGTTTCGATTTCAATTTCTTCATCATAAAACAGCGAAGATTTATATCGACAATGAGCTTCGACGACCGGCAGCAAAATTCCTTCGGCCTCCCACAACGAAAAACTTTTTCCATTCGCGCGGCATAAATCCGAACGCCCCATCTCGAACCAATCCATGTAACGCCCATAATATGCTACGCCCATCTTGTCCGTTTCGCCATATCGCACGCGAGTTTTTGTAATTTGTTTCATAAATTCCTCAATCTAAAATTTTATTTCGTGATAGAATAGGGGTAGCAGTGAGGGAGTTAACTAGACCCCTAACGCTTATGAACTAGCTCAGCGATTTTAACGAGCTAACCACCAATCTACGAAGAGAATAATGGTTTTCATAACCCAGTAAAGAGCAACGGCGATTTTATCTATCCATGGCAGGAAAGAACGCCGCTGCTTCTTTTTGGGCTTACGGCCAGTTAATTTAGCCATGATTTTTGCCTCAATTCCGCAGAAATTAAATGTCATTCAGACATTTAATCCCCGTTGGACGATGAGCCCTGCTTCTCACCCGGGACTCCCTCATACGTTAATTATAACAAATTCGCATTTTGCTATAATTTCTCTTGATATTGAAGAGGAGCTAAAAAATTTTTTCTATGGATAATAACATCACTAACACTTCATCGAATTACGGAGCTGAAAGTATAAAAGTCCTCGAAGGACTAGAAGCCGTTCGCAAACGTCCCGGAATGTATATCGGCGACACTGGAGAACGTGGACTTCATCATCTTGTTTACGAGGTCGTTGATAATTCTGTTGACGAGGCTATGGCAGGTTTCTGCGACGAAATTAAAATCACTATTCATACAGACGAAAGCATCAGCGTTCAAGATAACGGGCGCGGCATTCCTACAGATCCTCACCCTTATAACGGCAGACCGACTAGCGAAGTTGTTTTGACGGTC
>CAJORD010000163.1 GCA_905236605.1 uncultured Synergistales bacterium
GTGCAATCTTGAAAGCCAAGTGCGAATTTTGGAAAAATCCGGCATTAGTATGTTGCATGTTGATATTCTTGACGGTCATTTCAGTCCTAGTATGCCTTTAGGACTTGATACAGTGCGGCAATTAAGAGCAAAAACTAATCTTGCGTTTGATTGTCATGTAATGGTAACGGAACAGGATTATTTTGTTGATGAGCTGTTGGACATTGGAGTTCAGCAGCTCGTTTTTCATGCAGAGACACAGCCACATATAGACGGAATGTTAAATCGTATTCACGCTCGCGGAGTTCGTGCTGGAGTTGCTTTGAAGCCGTCAACACCGCTTTCAGTCCTTGAATACGTTCTTGAAAAGTGTGATTCAGTTTTATTGATGCTAATTAATCCCGGTTACGCGTTTGTAAAAGGTGAAAAACAAACTGTATATGCCGAACGCAAGATTAAAGATTTACGCAAAATGATTGATGAGCGCGGATTAAATACAAAAATCGAACTTGATGGAAGAATCTCACTTGAAAATATCCAAAATTGGGGCGGAGGACTTGCAGATATTTTCGTTACGGGCAGTACGTGCCTAAAGCGAGACGATTTAGAAGGCAGTTTTAATACAATCAACGAGCTACGGAGGAATTTAATTTGAATTTTTCAGAACGTTATTTGAAAGCACGAACGGACGTTATCGCAGAGCTTGACAAAACTCTCGCCGCAATAAAGCCTGAACAAATTGAACGTCTTTATAACGAAATTCAATCGGCGGATCAAGTTTTCTTTGTTGCAGTTGGTCGCGTGATGATGGCGCTTGAATGCGTCTGTAAGCGTTTTGCACATCTTGGAATCAAAGCACACTGTGTCGGCGACATCACGGAGCCTGCAATTACAAAGAATGATTTATTAATCGTTGGTTCAGGTTCGGGCGGGTCTCTGTTCCCGTTAGGAATTGCAAAGAAAGCGCGCGCTGCTGTAAATTGCAAAATTGTACACATAGGCTCGAATGCAAACAGCGAGATGAAAGACATCGCTGACTTCATGGTAAGAATCCCAGTTCGGACAAAGTTTTATCTTGAAGACGAAATAGATTCGTGTCAGCCAATGACTACAATTTTTGACCAAAGTTTGTTATTACTCGGTGACATTATCGCGAAGATGATGATCGAGGAAAAAAATATTAATATGAAGGACTTGTGGCAATATCATGCAAACCTTGAATAAAAAAGATTTAATGAAATATGTTGGAAGTATCCAGCAGGCGGCTTATATCAGGCCGATTACATACAACGAAGGCCGAAGCAGTGGATTAAAAGCCTACGATGTAAAAAGTGGTAATATCTCTTTCCGCGTCTTAGCCGACAAATGTCTTGATGTCAGCGAATTTTCCTACAAAGGCGTGAACATAAGTTTCTTATCAAAGCCGGGACTTCAAGGACTTGGACATTACGATACAAACGGCGCAGAAGCTCAACGCAGTATAATGGGCGGTTTCTTCTTCACGGCAGGACTTGAGCATATAGGCGGGCCTTGCAACGTTGACGGCGTTGATTATCCAATGCACGGACGAATCAGAACGACACCAGCCGAACATCTTGCAAACGACGCTTATTGGGTCGGTGATGAATATCACTTAAAAATTTCCGGCGAAATGCGTGAAGCCATGCTATTTGGTGAAAATTTAGTTTTACGTCGAAGCATTGATACAATTTACGGCGAAAAATCTTTCACGCTCACAGACGAATTTGAAAATGAATCTTTCCGCGATGAAGCCTTGATGTTGCTGTATCACATAAACATAGGTTGGCCATTCTTGACTGAAAATACAAGATTTTATATTCCGACTGAAAAAATCACGCCGCGAAATGACGACGCTAAAGGCCACGAACCAGACTATAACAAGATGGAAGCTCCTAAGGATAACGAACCGGAATATGTCTTCCTTCATGATGTCAAAGCTGATGTTAACAACGATACCGAAGTTATCGCAGTGAATCCAGATTTACAACTTGGATTAAAAATTGCATGGAACAAAAAGTATTTGCCGCACTTTATGCAGTGGAAGTCAATCGCGAGCGGCGATTATGTTGTCGGACTTGAGCCCGCAAACTCTCTTGTTCATGGTCGTGCTTGGTATGGCGATAAAGTTCACAAAATTGCACCGTTTGCAAAAGAGAAAAACGTTGTGAAATTCACAATTCTTGACGGTGAAAACGAAATCAAAGAAGCTATTACAGCTTTTGAGAAAAAATTTTAATAAGAGGTGATTTTACCTTGAAACGCTCTGAAATCAACAAGTGTATTAAAGAATTTGAAGGACTTTTGAAAAAACATTGCTTCGCGCTCCCTCCGTTCCTTAGCTTCACGCCCGAAGAATGGCAGACAAAAGGCCATGAATACGACGAAATCCGCGACAATGCTCTCGGCTGGGACATCACTGACTACGGCGAAGGACATTTTGAAACAAAAGGATTGTATTTAATTACAATTCGCAACGGCAATGTTCACAACCCGAAGTACACAAAGACTTATGCCGAGAAGATTATGATGTTAAAGGAAGGCCAAATTTCCCCCAACCATTTTCACTGGAAAAAAATGGAAGACATCATCAATCGCGGCGGCGGTAATGTTGTATTCAGGCTCTGGAACGCTAACAAAGAGACTGAAGAACTTGAAGATACTGACGTTAAAATCTTCCAAGATGGCCGTCAGTATTTTGTCAAAGCAGGCTCGGAAGTTGTATTAAAGCCCGGCGAATCTCTCTCA
>CAJORD010000164.1 GCA_905236605.1 uncultured Synergistales bacterium
CGGGTTTCACTGCCGATTGAAACGGGCATTTTAATCTACAAACGGTCATTAGTGTTCATCAAAAAGCTCTCCGTCGATTGACTTTGTAATAGTCATAATACAAAATCACTTCTGCAAATTGAATTTTGTTTTTGTATAAATTTTATCCCCGAAAAAAGCGTGGATTTTTTCATTAAAGATTAAAGGCTTTTTAGCTCTATGAGTTTGTTCATTGCATGATTAATGTTGGCGAACATTCCAATCGTCAAGTCAGATTCGCAAGCGTCTTCGTAAGATTCGCCAGTGAAAACATGAGTGATTCCGCCGCAATTCGAGTAAACTCCCCTTCATCATCAATACGGATAGTGCTAATTGGCGTGTTCAAAGAAGCGAAGTTACCTTTAATATATTCTGACATGTTGACGGATATGTAGATAACAGTAACTTTGCACCCTTTGACGATGGCGGGGTTTTCAATCTTGGCAGTGATATTGTCGATAATTCTCGGCGGCAACAGAATCATTCTATTCAACGCCGTTATGTAAAGGCGTTTCCGTCGCGAGATTTGTCCGACACCAATTTAGGTGTCAATTCTTCGCCCGCAGATTTATTGCCAACCTTTTACAGGAAATTTCATTCATGAAATGTAAAAATTTACTCCTTCCCCAAAATTAAAATTTAAATAGCTGTCCTTATTTTTTTGTTTAACTTTTTCGTAAAGTGATTTTGAGATTTTCAGCTTATCAGCCATTACCTTTATGGAGTACCCTTTTTCCCTTCACAAAAAAGTTTCAAACCTTTCGTTTTAATTTCATCACTAAATAAAAATCACTTTGAAAACATGTTGATTCACAGATTATATGAAAAGTCAACAAAGTTATTTAAAATATCTTCACGTTTTGAAAAGTATCGTTACAACGTACTTGTTGTGGTTATAATTGCATAATAGGTGGTAATTATAAATGGAGGCGGTACTTAAAGCTTTAAGAGGATTCCGCAAGCAAAAAGATTTAACTCCAAAGCAACTCGGCGAATGTTAAAAGTAGCTCCCAGCATAATAGCGATGTTGGAACGCGGAGAGCGTGAACCTAAATGTACCTACCTTAAGCGGTTGGCAGATGTTTTAGATGTCTCTATAGATAATTTGCTTAGTCACAAAGGTAATGAGCAACATCTGCCGCTTTCTGAAGTGGAAGAAAATTTTATCTGTGGATTTAAAAAATTAAATCAGACTTACCAAAAAATAGTCTTAAGCACAATTCGTGCATTTTTGACACAGCACGCGGCAACGGTATTTGGAAGTGTGATAAAAAATAACAACGAAAACGGCAATTTATTTGCAGACAACGGTGATGTATATGCTATGTAACGGGGTGTAATAATTGAAAATATACGCCAATTCAGATATAGATTACAGGTATTCAATCTTATGAAAAATTTGATATGTCCGCCGTATAGAAAAAATTTATCTTTAGTGACATACACGGGGTTAATCTATGAAGGTGTGAAAGACGCGTCGACTTTCGGCGAATTGTGGGTAGAATTAAAAAATGTGATAGAAGTAAAAAATATAATAGCATATAATTTGGCGTTTGATTGGCGTTGCTTAACGTCAATTAAGTTTGGGAGCGAGGCGTTTGACGTAATGGCAAATGTCAAGCATATTGACACAATGGAATGAGCGAATTACAAGTTGATGACAGTGGCAGATGCATTAGGATTAAAGCATAAGAGGCACGACACTTTGAGTGATGCGCGATCTTGATAAAATTTTTTTGCCGGATAAATAACGTATTAAAGGTAATTGTCTGCGATTTTTCGACGATAATTTGACTTTGAATAATCATATTGAGCAAATCAATTTGTGGCGATTCCGAAGTCATAATTTTGACGGTAAATTTCTCGTCGAAAAGTTTTTGCTGATGTCCCATTCCGAATAAATCGTCTTTGATCTTTCCGACAGTTTCAGTCCAAGAACTGACTCGAAAAAATGCGTATAAATAAGTTTACTCCCTTCAACTCGTGAATATTTCCCGTCGCAATCGCTATCTCACTTTCAGAAATTTTTGCTCCTTCAATCAAATAATTTTTCACAAAATCAACGTTGAACTCGCGATTTATATTTTCAGCTTGATACAGTGCAATCAGGCGAATATATTCCGGCTCTGCTACAGGAAATTTTTCAGCTCCGCACGTTTCTGAACAGCAAAATCTAAAGTTTTTTTGGGAGAGTCCGAAACTTCGCCGAGAATTATCGACAATTTTATCATTTCTTCACGGTGCAATTCTTCAGCGGTGACTTTTACCAAAACATTTGAATTTGACGCAGGAGTTGCAGTCAGTTCTATGAATGTTGACGGTCTCAAAATCTTCGTGACATCAAAACTTAAATCTGTGGAGTAATTATGCGCCTCGTCCACTATCATCAGCGGGCGAACATATGAAATCAAATTTGCGAATGATTCATATCGCTGTTTTTCATCAAGGATAAAATAATTTTGGCAAGGATTTTTGTAAAAAACGCTCCGAGTTCTTCGTTGGCTCGATAAACTTTTCACCTTCCTCTGTCTTCCACCTTGAAAGATTGGAAGGTGGCAACGCAAATATTCAAAGCTCGCGTCAAATCTTGTAAGCGAAGTCGGCGAAAGTCTGCAACGTCAAAAATATTTACTCTGTCGTTAAAATCTTTATGCAAAATCCGGCTGTAAAAATTATTCGGATTACTCAAAAATTTCAAAGTATGAATACAAACGGACAATCACGCTCTATAAAATTTTCTGTCGCTAACAAAATTTCATTTGTCCCGATTAAAGTTTTTCCGCCACCTGTCGGCAGTCTCAAACAAATATAAGGCACATTCCCAAAACTGCTCAATGGTTGATAATCAGGATTATATCCTTGCGCATCCTTATATTTCTAAAATGCTTTTTTCGTTGCCGACAATTTTCACATTAATCAGAAACTTCGATAAAATTTTAATTGTCCGCGCTTGATATTTTTTCAGTTGCATTTCCCAAATTCTCCAGATAGTTTTTTACTGCCTCGTAAAATTCTACAGTGTGATCGCATTGAGTTTCTGCAAAATCCATCTCATCGTTTGCAACAAGTGCTCTCGCTGAATAAAAGAATGTGTACTACGAACGATTTACCGAGTCCATATAATCTTGAACTTTTCTCATAGTTGCTTGGATTTCGCGATTTTTATTGAACATATCCTTGACGTGTTTAGCCGTGCAAAAAGCTGAAAA
>CAJORD010000165.1 GCA_905236605.1 uncultured Synergistales bacterium
ACTTTCAACACCACGAATTAAAGCCGCAATGATTGACGGAATTTTATCGACCGGACTTGACGTTATCGACGTAGGACTTGTAACGACACCGATGTTATATTGGAGCTTAATAAAATTTAATTTCAATGGCGGCGTTATGATAACAGGCTCTCATAATCCTCCGGACATGAACGGCGTAAAACTTTGCTTCGAGCGCGGGACTCTCTGGGGTCAGGACGTTCAGAATATAAGATTAATCGCCGAGTCTGGAAATTTTGAAAAAGGCGCGGGCAAATTATCACACGCTGACATCAACGACGAATATATAAAAATGCTTGTGTCAAAATTCGACTTGCCATTTAACAAAAAATTTAAGATAGTTTGTGATTCTGGCAACGGTGCCGCGGGGCCGACTGCAAAAAAATTTTTTGAGTCTTTAGGCTGCGAATGTATTTCTTTATTCGACGAACCCGACGGACATTTCCCGAATCATCACCCAGACCCGCAGAAGCGTGAGAACATGCAAGCATTAATCGAACGCGTTAAAGCTGAAAATGCTGACGTCGGCTTTGCATTCGATGGCGACGCTGACAGAATAGGAGTCGTTGACGACAAAGGCGAAGTAATTTCCGGCGACAGATTAATGACTTTATATTGGAAAGAAATTTTAGCGACTCACAAGGGCGCGGACGTAATCGTAGAACCGAAATGCAGTTTAGTTTTGCCTGAACTCGCTGAAAAATTCGGCGGCAAAGTTTTATATTGGAAATCCGGACATTCTTTAATCAAAGCTAAAATGCGCGAGATCGGAGCATTATTCGCGGGTGAATATTCCGGGCATATGTTTTTTGCTGATGAATTTTTCGGACATGATGACGCATTCTACGCGGCCGGAAGACTTTTGCGAATTATGTCAAAATTCAAAGAGTCTTTGTCGCGAATGATGCGCGGCGTTCCGATTTATCATTCGACAGAAGAAATTAGAATCCCTTGCGCCGATGATGTCAAATTTCAAATTGCCGCGAAAATTCAAGAGAAAGCTCAAGCTAAACACCAATGCAGTGTTATCGACGGCGTTAGAATTTTATATCCTGATGGCTGGGGATTAATCCGCGCGTCTAACACACAGCCGGTTATGGTCGTTCGATGCGAAGGCAAAACTGAAGAGGCTCTCGAAAAAATTATGAGTGAAATTAAAGATTTATTACTTTTGGAAGGACTGCCGGATTTCACATGGGCATTCTAAAAAGCGACGAGGAAGCAGGAATCAAAAACTGCGTTCCTCAATATAAAATCATAATTTCGCCGACTGATTATTTGCCTCTTGAGGTTTATGAACATACACAACTTGAAATTGGCTTCGGCAACGGCGAATTTACTGTTCAATACGCTAAATTAAATCCCGAAATTTTTTTATACGGAGTCGAAATTTCTCAATCGTGCGTGCTTCGTTGCGCTCGCCGAGCCGCAGGTCTTGACAATCTCAAAATCATTAACACTGACGCGCGATATATGTTGCGTGAATTATTTGCCGACGAATCACTTGAGAAAATCATAATGCAGTTTCCTTGCCCTTGGCCCGGTAACGGCAACGCTCATAGACGAGTTACAGCGCGGGATTTTTCTGACGGACTCGCAGCGGTGTTGAAAGTCGGCGGAGTTTTTGAAATGGTTTCAGATGACGAAGATTATTCGCGTGAAGTCTGGCGCGTTCTTGGAAGTCATGAAGCACTAACGCCCGAAAATTTTTTGACGAATCCTGAGCGCGCAATCACGACTAAATATGAAAGAAAATGGCTTGAGCAAGGCAAAAATATTTTTTCATTGACATTCAGAAAGACGAAAGAATTTACAGTTCCACGGAGAACATCACAGGAAATGCACATAAAAATTAAAAATCAGATAACGCAAGACGACATAGCCGCATTAAAGAATATTTCAGGCAAAGACGAGAATAAAAAATCATTTTGGCGCTTCGGAAAAAATTTTACGGACGGAGAAAGATTTCTATTAGAGACTCTTACGAGCGACGACGAATTTGAACAGAAATTTTATATTAATATCTCGCCACGCGACGAAGGATTTTTGATTCGCCTTGATAAAACTTCCAGCGCGTTTTTAACTCCCGCAGTACGTTCGGCACTGAATGACGCGGCTAATAAACTTATGAAATAGAACATGAAAGACGTTAGGCCGACTTCTGGAAAAGTTTTGCAAGCGCTGTTTAATATTCTAGGCGATATTAATGGCGCAAAATTTTTAGATTTATTCGCCGGCACAGGACGCGTAGGACTCGAAGCATTAAATCGCGGCGCGGAGTCCTGCGTTTTTGTCGAGAGCGTAAGGCCAAGAGCAGACGCAATAAAAAAAATTTCTCCTGAATCTTTAGTTTTGTCGCTCGAAGTCCGGCGTGCAATAACGTGGCTGACGAAACGCGAAATGAAATTTAATATAATCTTTGCTGATCCGCCTTATAGTTCCGGCTGGTGCGAAGAAATTTTTAAATTGCCGGGGCTCGAAAAACTTTTTACTGACGATTGCGTATTTATAATTGAACATTCGAGCCGGGAAATTATGAACGTGAACGAAAATTTTGAAATAATTTCCCGGCGTGATTATGGAGAAACGTGCTTAACGTTTTTGAAGCTTTAGAAAAATTTCTCAATTTCTTTTGGCTTGAGGACTTTTCCTGACGCAACTGCCTTTCCGTTGATAATAAGAGCTGGCATACTCATTAGCCCGAATTTAACTATTTCGCGCATGTCGGTTATATACTCAAATTCGGCTTCAATCGACAGATTAGCGGCTGCCTCTTTAGCATTTTTCAGAAGCTCCGCGCATTTTGAGCAACCTCCGCCCAAAACTTTCACATTGACACTCATAAAAATTCCTCCTTAATTAACATTTGCAATTTAATGCGCTGATGAAATTTCTGAACGCCGTAAGCGTAGCGCAGTTTAGAGCGTAGAGAGTTTTTGTGCCGTCCTTTCTCGTTGTCAGTAAATCGCAATCAGCTAAAACTTTCATGTGGTGCGAAAGTGTCGGCTGTGTGATTTTGAAATTTTCCAAAAGTTCGCAAGCGCAAAGCTCGCCACTCGTCAAAAGCTGAACTATTCTAAGACGATTAGAATCGCTCAGAGCTTTGCATATTAACGCAACGTCCATAACGTTCATGATTTTATAAATCCTTTCTCATACAAAAAAATAATGAAAAATGTTGAAAGTATAGCCGATTATTTAGCAAGTAAAGCTTCGGCTATAGGAATTGTCCCAAAAATGTCCGCGTATATCGGAACGCCTACGACAGTCGCAAGCACAACACCAAACGGGTTATCATTGCCAAGTATAATTTTTATAAAATTTTCTGGGATCCAGTTGTGAATCAACGCACCAATCCCAACACCGATTAATATATAGGGGAAAACGGATTTGAAGGTGTCAAAAACTTTTTCAAGCGAAAAAATTAATCGTTGCTTCATAGTTAATTTTTCATTTTCGATGTCAATGCTGCTGACATTGCTGTAAACAAATTCTTCGACGTATTGTTCCATGTGAAGCTTTTCAATGATTATTCCGCCAAGTACTGCAAGTAAAAGTCCGATTAATATATACGCTAATGCTATCTTTGTTCCGAAGATGCTCATCAATAACACCAAACTGCCGGGATTTATCATAGGTGAAGAAATCAAGAATGAGAATGTCATTCCCAACGGCAGTCCAGCGCTTGTGAAGCCCATAAATATAGGGATTGAAGAACACGAACAAAACGGAGTCAACGCTCCAAGCAGTGCGCCAATAATGTTCGCTTGTATGCCTCGAAAACGTCCCATTATGCGACGACTTCTCTCTGGCGGAAAATAACTCTGAATGAATGACACAATGAAAATTAAAACGCACAACAGGATAGCAATTTTTATAACGTCATAAACAAAAAATTGAATGCTACCTCCGATTTTTGAATCAAGAGAAAGCCCCCTAGCTTCAAGACATTCACCGATGAATTTATTGAGCCACTTCATGCCTAAAATTTGTTCCTGAAAAAAATTCCAGTACATCTAAGACTACTCCTTCATAAAATAAATTCATTGATAGCTATCTATGTTACGAGTGAGTATATATTAATTATAGATAAGCGTCAATATACTTTGAAACAACATAAAATTTTTATTTTGTTATAATCACCTCGTTTTTGAAAATAATTAAAATTTTTGAGAGGGCGATTTATTTTGCGTAAAGATTCAAGTTCGATACATAGACAAGTAATTTCAAATATAATTCCGGCGATTATAGTCGAGATTATGATTTTAATTTATAACTTAGCCGACACGTTTTTTATTTCACAAACTGACGATCCTTATCAAATTGCGGCCGTGTCGTTAGCTTCGCCGGTGTTTATGATGTTAATCACGGTCGGAATTATTTTCATGGCTGGCGGAATGTCGTGTATATCGCGAGCACTTGGAGCCGGCGACAAGAGAAGGGCCGACAGCTTAGCATCGTTTTGTGTTTGGGCAGGCATAGCCGTGGGCATCTTGATGACTTTAATATTCACGGCCTTCATCGGAAATATTTTAAAAGCGATTGGCGCAAGCATATATACTATCGTGCCGACGTATTCGTATCTTTCAATCGTGATGACTTCCGCACCGTTTGTTTTATTCAGCATGGCGTGTTCAGGAATTTTGCGAGCCGACAATCACCCCCGAGAAGCTATGAACGGTCAAATTATTGGCAACGTGTTAAATATAATTCTTGACCCGATTATGATTTTATATTTCGGTTGGGGAATAACAGGCGCGGCAATAGCTACGGTGTTAGGAACGGTTGCGGGCGCGGCGTATTATATTGGGTACTTTTTAGCCGGGCAATCGTCATTAAGCATTCACGTTAAAAATTTTAGATTCAACAAAGCGATCTCTTTGAGTATCTTCGCAATAGGAATCCCGGCGTGCTTAGATCCGTTCTTGATGAGTATCTCGCAAATGATAATGAATTCTTTAATGTCAGCATTTGGCGACATGCCTGTAGCGGCGGCGGGAGTCTCAATGCGAATTGAACAGATAGCGACGTTAATCGCGATGGGCTGCGGTCAAGGCGTTCAGCCGTTATTAGGCTTCTGCGTCGGTGCTAAAGATTGGGACAGATACAGAGGAATTTTAAAATTTGCTCTTCAGATTGCTATTTCGATAAGTTTATTCATGGTTGCGCTGTGCTATGTCTTTACGGGCGGAATCGTTCGCATGTTCCTTGCTAATGAAGAGGCATTCGGTTACGCCGTGAACTTCTTGAGAATAAAATTAACTAGCAGCGTTTTGTTCGCGATATTTTTCATCTTTATAAACGCATTGCAGGCTATGGGGGCGGCGAAGGCTTCGTTTATATTGAGCGTTTGCCGTCAATGCGCGCTTTATGTTCCGTTGCTGTTCATCATGAATTATTTCATGGGAGCTTACGGAATCGTGTGGGCGTTGCCAATGGCGGAACTTCTTTCACTGGTTCAGACTGTTATAATTTACGGCAAAATAGTATTCACTCCCAAAATTTTTGTCGAGGGGAAAAAATAATTAAATTATGAAAGTCAGGGCGATATATCCCGGTTCATTTGACCCGATAACGAACGGTCATATTTACATAGCTGAACGAGCAGCGGCAATCTTTGATGAAGTAATTGTGAGTGTCCTTGTGAACGAACGCAAGAATGCGGCGTTTAGTGTCGAAGAACGTTGCGAGATGGCGCGCAAATCATTAAAGCACGTCGCAAATATTAAGGTCGATAGCTTCAACGGGCTTTTAGTCGATTACGTCAAACAAAAAGAAGCGTCTGTGATAATCCGAGGACTTCGCGCTATGTCAGATTTTGAATATGAATTTCAGATGGCATTAATGAATCGTCAGTTAGCGCCGGATATCGAGACTTTCTTTATCGTTACAGACCCGAAATATTCATATGTATCAAGCTCAAGCGTGAGAGAGATTTTTCATTTTGGCGGGACTGTGAAAGATGTTGTGCCGCGAGTCGTTTTTGAAAAATTGAAGACACTTCATAAAGGCAAATAAATTCATGAATAAGAGCGAAAAAGAAAAATTTTTTAATCTTCTGAGAGATTTCGTAGCTAGCCTTACAAATGTCATAGTTCATGATAATAATTGGACTATGCGCGGCTTTG
>CAJORD010000166.1 GCA_905236605.1 uncultured Synergistales bacterium
ATTTTATGACGCAAAAAATATTGTCGTCGATCCCGTCATGGTTGCAACGAGTGGAGCAAGATTGATTAATGAAAACGCAATCGCAACTCTTGCAAATGAACTTTTGCCTCTTGCCTCCGTCGTTACGCCCAACATTCCCGAAGCTGAAATTTTATCCGGCATTCAAATTCACGACGAAGCAGGAATGATTGAGGCCGCGAAAATCATAAACTCAAAATATAAATCGGCCGTTCTCGTCAAAGGCGGGCATATGGTCAACGACGCGAGCGATTTTTTATGCCTCGATGAAAATCATTCGGCGTGGTTCCGTGGCAAAAGAATCGAAACAAGCAACACTCATGGAACGGGCTGCACGCTCTCAAGCGCAATCGCTGCGAATTTGGCAAAGGGCTTTTCGCTTGAAAAATCCGTCGAACGAGCAAAAGAATATATTTCAGGAGCTTTAGGCGCAGGCTTAGATCTCGGCAAGGGCTGCGGACCTATGAAGCACGCGTTTAATCTCACAGGAAAATTTTCGCGCAGTCAGGGACTTATTGAACGTCTTATGGCGTCGGTCAGCGACGTATGGCCAGAATATAACAATCACCCGTTCGTCAAAGGCATTGAAACAGGCACGCTCGATAAAAACAAGTTCAAGCGCTATATAATTCAAGATTATTTATATCTCAATGAATATTCAAAAGTTTTTGCCCTAGGCGCAGCGAAGTCAAAAAATCTCGAAACGATGAAATTATTTGCGTCAGTCATCAGCGCGATTGCAAACGTCGAAATGGATATTCACAAGGGCTATATGGGACGGCTTGGCGTTTCTGAAGAAGACATCGCGAACGCTAAACGAGAACTTGAAAATCTTTCTTATACGTCCTACATGTTGAGAATTGCTTACGAAGAAGGCGAAGCGGAAATTTTGGCGGCAATTCTTTCGTGCGCTTTGAGCTACGAGGACATCGCTAAGACGATGCTGAAAAATAATCCCGACGCCGATAAAGATGAATTTTATGGAGCTTGGGTGAGCTGCTATTCAGGCAAAGAATATTGCGACTTAAATAAAATTTTCGTTGCTGCTCTCGAAGAAACGACAAAGGACTACAACGAAGCGCAATTAAATCACATCGCTGAAATTTTTCGAGAATGTTCGCTCTACGAGATGGGCTTCTGGGACATGGGTAACAAAGAATGAATCGGTGCGTCATAATCGGCGGGGCTGAAATAAAAAATTATGATTTAATCAAAAATTATTTTCGTCCCGAAGATTTTTTTATTTTTTGCGACTGCGGACTAAAACATGAAAAATTTTTGAGCGTTAAGCCAGATTTAATAATCGGTGATTTTGATTCACACGCTAAACCGGAAAATCTTGAAAACGTTATCGTGTTGCCAGTCGAGAAAGACGACACAGATACGATTTTCGCCGTTAAAGAAGCGATTAAACGAGGCTTTGAAAATTTTCTTTTAATCGGAGTTACAGGCGGAAGACAAGATCATAATTTAGGAAATCTCTACGCGCTCTTGATGCTCGCGAACAAAAATAAAAATGCGCTCATCGTAGATGACATTTCGGAAATAAAAATTATTAAGCCGGGCGAAAAAATTAAAATCAAACGCGGCTGGAAATTTTTTTCTTTGATTAACATCGCGGGAGTGGCTCGCGGAATTAATATCACGGGCGCAAAATATAATTTGAACAACGCCGAAATCACGCCGGAATTTCAATATGGAATAAGCAACGAAATTTTAGATGACTGCGCAGAGGTTTCTTTGAACGAAGGATTTTTGTTGTTAATCTGCATTCGATAAAATTAAAAGGGCTAGTGAAAATTAAAATCACAAGCCCTGAATTATTTCGAAGTTATGAAAATCTGCTGCTGTTGATACTGGTTACGAGGTGGGGCAGGAGACTTACTTAAACTACGCCTTGGCTACGTTAGCAGCCTGCGGCCCCTTCTCGCCGTTGACGATGTCGAAGGAAACTTTCTGACCCTCGTTGAGAGTCTTGAATCCGTCGCCCTGAATTGCGCTGTAATGAACAAAG
>CAJORD010000167.1 GCA_905236605.1 uncultured Synergistales bacterium
AACGTGAAAATTCTCGTAATCAACTGCGGCAGTTCCTCCCTCAAGTATCAGTTATTTGACATGGAAGATGAATCAGTATCGGCTAAGGGTCTTGTTGACCGCATAGGCATTGACGGTTCGAATATCACTCACAGAAAAACAGGCGCGGAGCCTTTCACCATTACAACTCCCATTAAAGACCACAAGGTCGCGATGAAGCTCGTACTTGACGCACTGCTTGACGCTAATCACGGCGTTTTGAAATCACTTTCAGAAATTTCAGCGGCGGGCCATCGCATAGTTTCCGGCGGCGATTATTTCAAAGAGGCTGTTCTCGTAAATGAAGAAGTCATGGACGCTCTTAGAAAATGTATTCCGCTCGCGCCGCTTCACAATCCCGGACACATCATGGGGATCGAAGCCATTCAGCACGCTTTGCCGGAGTTGCCGAACGTCGTAGTGTTTGATACAGCGTTCCATCAGACAATGCCCGACTATGCCTATATGTACGGACTTCCTTGGGAATTTTATGAGACTCACCGAGTCCGACGCTATGGAGCGCACGGCACAAGCCATCATTTCGTATCATTGAGAGCCGCCGAAGTCCTTGGGAAAGCACCGAGCGAATTAAAGATGATAACTTGCCACCTTGGCAACGGAAGCTCAATCAGTGCGGTTAAGAATGGAAAATGCGTTGATACGTCAATGGGCTTAACGCCGCTTGCCGGTGTCCTTATGGGCACGAGAACAGGCGACATGGATCCCGCTTGCGTCCCGTTCGTTCAGAACATCACGAAATATTCAGCCGACGAGATGAACAATTTCATGAACAAGAAGAGCGGACTTTTAGGAATTTCAGGAGTCAGCAGCGACTTACGCGACGTCGAAGAAGCAGCAAACAAAGGCAACGAACGCGCGCAACTTGCGATTAACATGCTCGAATACGGCATCGCGAAGTACATCGGAGCTTACACTGTCGCAATGGGCGGACTTGACGCAATCGTATTCACAGCCGGAATCGGTGAAAACAGCGCGTCAACACGTGAAGCAGTCTGCAAAAAACTTGAGTTCATGGGCGTGAAAATTGACCCCGCGAAAAATAACATTCGTGGCAAAGAAGCCATCGTCAGCGCAGATGATTCGAAAGTCAAAGTTCTTGTAGTCCCGACGAACGAAGAATTGATGATCGCACGCGAAACAAAGCGCGTAGCATTCTAAGAAATTTATAAATGAAAGAAGAAAACGCTCCTGACTCTTCATTAATAATAGAACTGCCTCCGCGCAATGACACCGAAACGCAGACATATAAAATGTATGGCTTCGGGCCTTGTACGTTGTCGTTCATGGGTCAGGAGTTTAATTTTCCTGAAGGCATTCACACGTCAATTTTTGCGCAGTGGCTCGAAGATTCGTTATTGTCGGTCGTGATTTCGATTAAGGCACTTATGGAGGCGCCTTGCGCTCGGTGTTTGAAGACTGTGAGCCTTGAAATATCAGATGATTTAAGGTATCTTTATTATTTGCGAAGTGCCAAAGGCGACGATTCGGACGAAGACGAAGAAGAAATTAAAGAATTTGATGATTATATGCCCGTTGAAGTCGATTATTTCGGTCGTGTCCTTGACGTAATGCCGCAAGTTAGTGAAAGTGTTTTCGCGTTGCTTCCGACGAAAGTTTTATGTAAAGAAGATTGTAAAGGCTTGTGCCCGAACTGCGGGAAAGACCTGAACGAAGGCGAATGCGATTGCAAAAATGAAGACATCGACCCGAGATTAGACGCGCTGCGCAATTTTAATTTTAATCAGTAATAAAGGGGATTTTTTTATCATGGCAACACCAAAAAGAAAAGTTTCTCATGCCCGCACAGCACAGAGAAAAGCACAGTGGCTTCGTTCACTTTCCGCGCCGCAGACAATGGCGTGCCCTCATTGCGGAGAAATAACGCTTGTTCATCATGCTTGCCCGGCTTGCGGTTATTATCGCTCAAGACAAGTTGTCAAAGTAAAATCAGAAGAAACAGCTTAATTCAATTAGGAGTTAGGAAGTAGGAGATAGGAAGTATTTTATAATTTTTACCTTCGCTTCTACTTTTTAATTCCTACCTGAAAAAAATCATGAGTGAGGAAAAATTTTATTTTCAGACAGAGGCCGCGGAGCTTCTTAACTTGATGATAAGTTCCGTGTACTCAAATAAAGATATATTTTTACGCGAAATTATTTCCAATGCCTCCGACGCTCTTGACAAAAGACGCATAGAGACTCTCAAAAACACAGAGCTTGCGGAGAACAAAAATCCAGAAATCAAAATCGAAATCAATCCCGACAGCAAAACTCTTTCCGTAAGTGACAACGGAATCGGCATGAGCCGCGACGATTTAATTAATTATCTCGGCACAATCGCAAAGAGTGGCACAAAAGAATTTTTGAAGGCCGTCAAAGAAGGCAGCGAGAACACGCAGCAAGAACTCATCGGCCAATTTGGCGTCGGGTTTTATTCTGTCTTTTTGGTTGCGGACAAAGTCGAAGTAGTTACACGAAAGCTTAGCACGGATCAGACTTATAAATTCAAGTCTGACGGCAAAGGAGAATACACAATCGAAGAGGCTCCGCAGCGTTCAGAATGCGGAACGACCGTAACGCTTTTCATTCGTGAAAATAAATCTGACGACGCTAAAAATTATCTTGACGAATGGACAATCAAAGGAATTATTAGCAAATATTCAGATTTTATTTCGTGGCCCGTCGTCTTTAAAGATGAAACCGTGAACTCTCGCAAAGCCGTTTGGCAGCGTCCTGACAGCGAAGTAACTGAAACCGAATATAACGAATTTTATAAGCTCATTGCCCACGACTGGACCGACCCGCTTATGCACATTCGGATTAACGCGGAAGGCTCAACGAATTTCAAAGGATTATTATTTGTTCCGTCGCAAGCACCTTTAGATTTATTTATGAATCCTGAATCCGGCGGCATAAGTCTTTATATAAATCGTGTCTTCATCATGAACGATTGCAAAGATTTAATCCCGAGTTATATGAGATTTATTCGCGGTGTTATCGATTCGGAAGATTTGCCGTTGAATATTTCGCGCGAGATTTTGCAGGACGATCCGTTTATTCGCGTCATAAAGCGCAGCACGCAGCGAAAAATTTTTGCCGAACTCAAAAAACTTTTAGAGAAAGACCGCGAAAAATATATAAAATTCTGGATCGCGTTTGGGAAAATTTTCAAAGAAGGATTCTTGTTAGACAAGGACAACGCGCAAAAAATTCTTGAGCTTTCATTATTCAAAACGACTTATAACGACGAATGGACCACTATCGCCGAGTATGAATCGCGCATGAAGTCCGACCAAGCTGGGATATATTGTCTTGCGGGTCTGGATAGCGTTGCAGCTTTGAAAGCCTCACCGCGTCTTGAACAATACACGGCCAAGGGCTACGAAGTTTTATTGATGACCGATTCTGTCGATGAATTTATTTTGTCGGACTCAAGATTTATTTTGCCCGAGGACAGCAAAAAATTACTCGATATTTCAAAAGACGACGTAACCGCGCAGAGCGAAGCCGAGAAGAAAGACGCAGAAGAAAAATTAAAAGCTCTCGAAAACGATTTCGCACCGTTGAAAAAAATCGCTATGGAACTTTTCGCCGATAAACTTCAAGACGTCAAACCTTCGCTTAATCTCACGGATTCGATAGCGTCATTAACCGGCGGAATGTCTTTCCAGATGGAAAAGATGATGCGCACGGCAGGTCATTTCGTTCCACCGCAAAAAAGAATTTTGGAACTTAACGCCTCTCACCCCGTCGTTAAAAAGCTCGAAACACTTGCCAACGACGACCGCGAAAAAGTTTCTGACGTTTTGAAAATCTTATATGACCAGTCGCTGATTTTGGAAGGCGCTGAACTTGACAACCCCGCGGACTTTGCACGGCGCATTAATGAGCTTATCGCTTTCGCGCTTGGTGATTAAAAAATGCCGTTCCTTAGAGCAGCCCTCCTGAAGAAGAAAACTCCGCGTTATGACGACACAGACGATTTTATAATTTCGCCGCCTGTTTCGCCCGTCATTCCGCAGGAGCCTGAAGAAGAACTAGAAGAGGACCTCGAAAGGGTCAGCATTGCAGACCTTCACAGCCTCATTGATGCTAAAGTCGAAAATCTCGAAGCCGAAGAATCGCAGCCAGTCGAAGCAGTGCCGGAAGTCATAGCGACCCCGGAAACTGTCGAAGA
>CAJORD010000168.1 GCA_905236605.1 uncultured Synergistales bacterium
AAGTAGGAGTTAGGAATTAGGAAGTAGAAAGTATAATTCTTAACTTCGTGCTTAGAACTTAAAAAAGAAATTTTCTCCGTGGGATTAAAACCTGCGGAGATTTTTTTGTGCGTTAAGTTACGAGGAAATTCGCGCGTGAAAGTTGTAGAATAAAAAAAACGGATTTTTAATTTTTTATAAGGAAAGGTGATAGCCAATGAATTATGAAAATTCTGTAACACTCTCCGGACTGTTACACCATCTGAACAGAAAAAAAGATGACAAACATTTTGCTTTTTCAATCCGTCACGAAAATTTATGGCCCGACGGAACAACTCGCAAAGATTTCCTTAACGCCCGCGCGTTCGCCGATGACGTTCAAGAAAAATTAAAATCTCTTGCCGAAAACACGCCGATAAAAGTCAAAGGCTCCTTGAGAACTTCTAGCGGAAGTGGAGAATTATTTCTCGCCGTGTCTGAAGTCGAAGTCTTGACCGAAAAATTTGAGCTTGAAAATCTCGTGAAGCTCACCGGCTACGTTCATCAAGTCAAAGCTCAAGCCGAGGGCGAAACAGGAACAGGAAAATATACGCGCTTCGCCGTTCGTCAGGAAACTCAAGACGCGGCCGGAAATTCAAGACGCGATTTTATAGTCGTTCGTGTTTATGATGAAGCCTTGCGTGCGACACTCGCAACTAAAAACGACGGCGATCCCGTCGAAGTCGAAGGCACTTTGCGTTCGTCAAGAGGCAGCGGCGTCAATTACGTCCGATGCATCGCCATTAAGTAAAAAATTAAAATGGACATTCAGCGCCTTGAAGACAGAATCCGGGGACGATTAAATAATTTTCCCGCGAAGACTCGAAGAGTAGCAGAATATATTTTGGCGAACTCTTCGGAAATAGCTTTTCACTCAATCAGCGAGACTGCCGAGAAATTGTCCGTTTCGCGCGCTCAGCTGGTCCGCGTTTCCAGAATGCTGGGTTTTGAGGGCTACGCTGACCTTAGGAACACGCTGAAAAAAAATTTAATGACGCAAGTTATTCCGTCGTCGGCAAAAACAGAACTCAAAAACGGTTCGGATTTAATTTCAGAGCTTTGCAGGCTAGAGCAAGCTAACATCAATGAGACTTATAAAAATCTCATCATGAACACAAGCATAATAAAAGATTTCTGCGAGGCCGTCAAAAAATCCGACGCCGTTTACTGCATGGGCTGGGGCATCTCGTCTTTGCCGGCCGAATGGCTCTACACTCGATTTACTGAACTTGGTCTTAAAAGCGTCTTAATGCGGCGCGGCTCGCTTTCTTTAATTGAACAGGCACGGGGAATTAAAGCGAACGACATGTTAATTGTGTGTGAACTCCCGAGCTACGTTATCGAAGTCAACGAAGCCGTTAAAAAAATTTCTTCCGAAGGGACTTGCGTCGCAACAATCACAGACAGCCCCGCGGCTCCCGTGTGTACGTATTCAAAATTGAATTTTTATGTCAGCGATCAGTCGCCATTATTCGGAAGCAGCTTAATCGGTTCGATGTTCACCGTTCACGTTTTAACTTCGGTGCTCGCTCAAAACATGGGCAAAGAAGGCAAAAACGCTCTTGAAACTCAAAAAGAAAATCTAAAAGATAAGCGCGTCTATTATCCGTCTTACGGATTGAGATACTAAAAGGCAAGTAGAAACTAGGAGTTAGGAATTAGGAAGTGAGAAATTTTTTCCCGCTTCCTAATTTTTTTATGAAAAATTAAATTTGGTTCACAGTTATTGAGCTTATCGCGTTGTTCTTGTCTAGCTGAACGCTTATGCCCGTCTTAGAGCCTTCGTTATATTGCAAAATTTTATTGCTTAATCCCGAAGGATACCCCATAATCTGAAGCAAAGCCGTTTGGCTCATTCCGACCTTGAGGCCGTTTTGAAGTTCGCGGCTCGAATTTGTAACTCGGATTCGCGTTAACGTATCGTTCTTAAACGTCGCTGTTAGGCCCGGCCACTCCGCAGTCGTCGAAGTGTTTCGCGTCGGTTGGCCAAGAGCGTCGATTAATTGCTGCTTGTTGTTCCCGAAAGATTTTAATAACGCGTTCGAGTATCCTGACGGTATCCCGGAGCCAAGCGGCTGAACATAACGTCCGTAAATCCAGCCTTCCTTGCCGCCGGTCGTTACATTATACCAGATCCCCTGATACTGTCCCGAAGTTACGTTATAAGTGCCAATGATTTCAACTTTGCTGCTGACGTTTAAGCGAGCGACTCTGTTTGAAGTTGTTGAGTGATCCGCACGAACATTTACATTACTGCCTACGACCATTCCGGTTTTGGGCTCGCGTTCGGGCGTGAAGTTCGGCAATATGTTTGAATCAATCTTGCTGCCGGGCACGGCGATATTCTCATCTTGAACTACGACCGGCTTTGAAGGCGAGGGCGAAGGTGAAGGCGTCGCGTTGTTCTTTGTCTTCTCTTGCGAATTAATAACGGTATCTCTCGCAATGGGAGGCAATTCTCCGGGCGGGAGCTTACGAAGGCCGAGCAGGAAGTACAAACCGCCACCGAGTGCCGCGACAAGGACAAGCATACTTAAAATTTTTCGACCGGTTGAACGTTTTGGCTTTTTGGATCGGCGCGTGTACTTTGAAAATTTTTGATACGACGACGCCGCGGCGTTGATGTTGCTATTTACTCTTTGACGCGTGTCAATGTCTTGAAATTCCTGATACTCATCTCTCTTGGGTTTCACAAATACCTTTGGATTCCCCGTCTGTGTACTCATATCATCACCATCATTTGCAATAAAATTTGTATCGTTCATGGCAAAACTGATATCAGGCTCAGGATCGCCAGGATTTACATTCTTAATTTCACTTACCGAAGGCGCGGCGGCCTGTGCTTCAAGCAATTCTTCGGCCGGAACTAAAAGAGCCGTTCCGCAAGTGGAACAAAATCGCGCTTCGCGTGCAACGGTTGCGCCACAAGTCGGACAAGTTTTTGACATTCGCCGCCTTAATTTCGGAGGCTCGTTATTAACGACAGGCACACCGACATCAGCATCAAGGACGGGAGCGTTTATAATGGCGTTTAGTTCAGGTGACGGCGCGTGAGGGAGACCGCCCTGAAGATAATCAATTTCGTTTTCTTCTTCCTCATAATTTTCGCTCGTGTTGCCGAGATAATATTGCGGCGTCTGTGGCATTGGCTCGGCGTTGTCTTCTGGTTCTTCGTCCTCGTAAATAAAATCTTCGTAGTCGTCATGTCGATCCGGCTTCAAGAAGAAACACAACAGAGTCGCGAAGAAATAAATTCCGCCGTATAGCCACATGTCCTTCGACGGGACGCAAAGACCTCCGGCAATTATGAGAAACAAAGCTCCCCATTTGTTTTTATTGAATGCGATTATGCCGCCGATTAGCGCAAAGATTGCTGACACGACCGGCAGGCAGGCAAGAATTGTAGTGGAAACTTCAAATAGTGCTCCGGTGTTTACTGAAAGTGTTCCGAACAACATAAAGACGCCTTGTATTATCGACGTTATCGAAGCACCTAGTGTAAGTGCCAAAATAACCCAGCTCATTTTTCCTTCTTTCACTCCTTAATAAAAATTTTCATTATTATACATACTTTATAGTTTGGAACTAGGAAGCAGGAAGTAGAAACAAAAAATTTTATTTTCTACTTGCACTTCTCAAAATTCTATCTTTCAAGCCTTCACTTATACCCGAATTGTCTTGTGGCCATTCGACAATCACGCACGAAAAATTTTCTTTCTCAAATTTTCTAAACGCCGCAAAGAGTCCGCGCGCAAAATTTTTAATGTCATCGAACAAAATCGAACTTGAAATTTTTAATCCCGGTTCGTGAATGCCAATGTAAGCCGCGTTATCAAAATCTGGAAATTTTTCTTGACGTTTCCAAATTATCACGGGGATATTCGGCGCGTAATGTCTGTAACGAGTTCCCGGGGATCGTTTTTTGCTTTGTAAGTCCGGAACTTCAAGATGAGTTTTCAAAGTCGCTTCCAAAATTTCACGAGGCATTCCGCCCGGGCGCAACATTAAAATTTTTTCGGGGTTTGTGATGTCTATAACGGTGCTTTCGATTCCGACTTCGACCGCGCCGCCGTCGATAATCATTTCGATTTTGCCGTTCATGTCGTTAAAGACACTTTCAAAATCCGTCGGGCTTGGGCGTCCGCTAATGTTCGCACTCGGTGCGGCTATAGGAGTTCCGGCGGCTTCGATTAACGCGAGCGCAATCGGATTATCGGGCATTCGTATGGCAGCTGTGTCAAGACCTCCGCGAGTTCTCAAAGGCACAACGTCCCGCGCTTTCATTACGAGCGTCAACGGAGCGGGCCAAAATTTTTCCATCAAGATTTCCGCAACGTCATTCACGTAGACGAGTTCACGAACTTGATTAATATTCGCGACGTGCAAAATTAAAGGATTGTCCGACGGTCTGCCCTTGGCCTCATAAATTTTTTTCACGGCTTCAGGATTTAGAGCATCAGCCCCAAGTCCGTAAACCGTTTCTGTAGGGAACGCAACAAGACCGCCGCGCTTTATAATGTCAGCAGCTTGAAAAATTATTTCCGGCTCTGGATTCCATTTATTAATCTTCGCTGTGATTGTCATCATGAAATTTTGCGTTGAAGTCTTCGAGAAATTTCGGGAAAGTTCCGTTAATGATTGCTTCGCTGGCCTGCTCTGCTATACGAATAGAAAATCTGAGATTGTGCCACGAGAACAGCCGCGCGCCTAAAATCTCGCCCGTCATTGCCAAGTGTCGCAAGTAAGCTCGCGTGAAATTTTTGCAAGTGTAGCAGTCGCATTCGTCATCAAGCGGTGAGAAGTCTTCCGCGTAAATCTTCCCGCGCATGTTCAAACGGCCTTTCGATGTGAAGACGGTTGCGTTTCGTCCGTTTCGCGTCGGTAAAACGCAGTCGAACATGTCAACACCGCGCGCGATTCCTTCAACTAAGTTCAAAGGATAGCCGACGCCCATTAAATATCGTGGCTTGTCCTTGGGCATGAGATTATTTAATAATTCGAGCGAATGATACATAGCCGCATGAGACTCGCCGACTGATAAGCCGCCGATAGCGTAGCCGGGAAAATCTAAATTTATAATCTCGTTCGCGCTTCGTTCTCGTAAGTCGTCATATACAGAGCCTTGAATAATTCCGAATAACGCTTGACGCGACGAGTCATTATTATTCATGAAGAAATTTTTTGAACGTTTTGCCCAAAGTGTTGTGCGTCTTACGGCTTCTTCGGCTTTGTCGTGCGTCGCAGGATATTCGCAACACTGATCGAAACACATCGCAATATCAGAACCTAAAATTCCTTGCGTCGTCATTGACCATTCCGGCGACATTATTAACTGCGAACCGTCAATATGAGAACGGCATATTACGTTTTCGTCCGTGATTTTTTGCAGCTTAGCGAGCGAGAAAACTTGAAAGCCTCCGCTGTCGGTCAAAATCGGCTTGTCCCAGTGCATGAACTCATGAAGCCCGCCGGCCTTCGTCATAATTTCGTTTCCGGGTCTTAAATATAAGTGGTAAGTGTTGCCCAAAATAATTTGCGAATTTATTTCGATAAGTTCACGCGGCGACATTGCCTTAACAGTCGCGAGAGTCCCCACAGGCATGAAGACGGGCGTTTTAATTACACCGTGCGGCGTTATAAATTCTCCTGCGCGTGCGCCTGTCGTTTTACATTCAGCTATTAACTTAAATTCAAACAATTTTTATTTTCTCCAAAATTTTTTATGCGTACATTAATTTAGAATTACTGTATGGAACTTCGCGGCCAAGTAGCTCTGAAGTTTCTAGCCATTCAGTTATAATAACTTCAGAATTTTTTAATGCCTCTTCGGGGGTTGCACCGTCTGCCATACAGCCTGGAAGCTCTGGAACTTCAACCAAAAATTTTCTGTCATCGTCAGACCAATAAATTATTTTTGTGTATCTATTCATAAAGGCATCTCCTCAAATTTATACACTCAACTTGTATTTCAGAATAATGTTGCGCACCTGCTTAACTTGATATGATTTAGCCTTGTTACCGTCAGATTGTATATTGATGATTTCTTCAATTCCATCTTTCCAATATATAAAATGGCTCCCTTTCGTTCGATGATTAAAACCAAGTGTATCCAAAAGTTTTTGTAAATCAGAAAACGCAATATTATTATCCTTAACGCCGCTTAAAACGTCAAAAAGGATTTTCACAATAGGCGGCAAAATTATTCACTCCGTTGTTGCAAATTTTTTCTGTAAAAAAATTTTTCAAAATTGCTCTCAATGATTTTTTCAAGTTCTTCGATGTTCAAATTTCTTTCCTGCGCGGCGCGTTCGTAAACAAATTTTATGAAAGACGGTTCGTTCGTTTTGCCCCGTAACGGCGCAGGAGCCATGTATGGGCAATCAGTTTCAAGCAAAATTCTATCGTTCGGTGTCCTGCGGAAGACTTCGCGCAGTTCGTCCGAGGCTTTACCCTTCCATGTTAAAGCACCGCCGAAAGCACACAGGCCGCCCATCTCTAAAACTTCATCTAAAAATTTCAAGCCGCCTGCGTAACAGTGAAAAAGCAATTTCAAATTCGTGTGTTTTTGCAAAATTTTCATAGCGTCGTCTATGGCTTCACGAATATGCAAAATCACGGGCATGTTATTTTCTTCCGCGAATTTTAATTGACACTCGAACATTTCAGCTTGAATATCACGCGGCGACAAGTCGTAATGATAATCTAATCCAATCTCACCGACCGCAACGACTCTTTCATCACGAATTAATTTATAAAATTCTTCGGGAATGTCTGAATAACGTTTTGCTTCGTGCGGGTGAATGCCGACTGACGCAAAAAAATTAAATTCATGAGCGAGTTTGATAGCTTCGAGACTGTCATCTAAATCACAGCCGACGATAACCATTTTATTGACTCCGGCTTCGGCAGCTCGTGAAACAACTTCGGCGGCCTGCGTTCGTAAATCCTCGGAATTAATATGACAATGTGAATCTATAAGCATGATTTTATATTTATAATCTCTGGTTCAAAATTTTTCTTCGTGTAATAAATCTCTCTTACGCGGTCAAGAAATTTTTTTTCTTCAAGTGTCTTTAATTTGAAAATTTCTTCGCAAGTTTCAATATCGTGATTTATTTGCGTCATTAGGGCTTCGCGAGTTTCAAAAGTTTCAATTCCCCGGACGCGGCCTAAAAATAAAATTAAAAGTTCAGAGCCGTAAATATCGCCGTGAAAATCCGTTATAAAAACTTCCGCGCGAGTTTCGTGGACATCTCCGAACGTCGGATTATTGCCGATTGATAAAGCTCCGCAGTGCCATTCGTGATTAATTAAAACCGCTGTGCTATAAACGCCGTCCGCCGGGACGATTCGATTTTTAAGATTTATATTCGCCGTCGGAAAATTCATAGTGCGGCCGCGTGCGTTACCATGAACGACATCGCTAATCATGAAAAACGGATAGCCAAGAATTTTTTGAACATCTTCGACGTCGCCGGAAGAAATTTTTTCGCGTGCCTGAGTGCTTGAATAAATTTTTTTGTCGAAGAGTTCCAATTTGAAAATTTTGATTCTTCCGCCGCAAATTTTTTCGAGTGAGTCGGCGTTGCCAAGTCTTTCGCGTCCGAAATGAAAATCGCTACCCGCTACAATCCCGTCAACATGAAAATTTTTTACGAGAACATTAATAAATTCTTCGGCACTTAGATTCTTGAAAGCTTCGTCGAACTTAAAAACTAAAAATTTCGGGACTTCAAAAATTTCAGCAAGAAAGCCGCGCTCGTTCAGCGTGAACATAGAGTGATTTAATTTTCTCATGTACTCTGACGGGTGCGGCGAGAACGTTACTATGCCCCAATCGTTATTTTGTGAATTTTGGCGGCAGACTTCAAATAATTTTTCGTGGCCTTTGTGGAAGCCGTCAAACGAGCCAATCGTAATTAACATTTTTCATCAAAATTTCGGGACAATGACTTCGGGTTTTATAAAATCATAACCCGCGAACGTCCCGAAGCCTAAAAAATTTTCGCCTTCGACGCAAATATAATTTTTAATCGTAACGCCGCGGCTAAAACTTTCAGCGTGATTTAATAATATGCTCAAGCCGTTCATAAAACTTTTTTCATCGCGAGTGCCGATTTTAATTCGCGTGAAGTTCTTCGCAAGCTCTGAAAGATCCGTGATTTTATAAACTTTGTCGCCGGGGTCGTTGGCGTCCTCGATTTTGAAATTTCCGACGGCCAAGCGCTCTAATTTTTTAACATGCGCTCCGCAGTTCATGATTTCGCCGAGGTCGTGAGCAAGACTGCGGATATAAGTTCCGCGTCCGCAGGAGATTTCAAGCTCTACAGTTCCGTCATCAGGATTAAACGGCGTCAAAATTTTTATTTTTCTGAAGAACACCGGCCGCGATTTCATTTCGACATCTTGCCCCGCGCGCGCTAATTGATAAGCTGCCCGGCCTTCGATTTTGATTGCAGACACCGCCGGAGGAGTTTGAAGCCTAACGCCCACGAACGAGTATAAAGAGTCATAAAAAAATTTTTCGTCAAAATTTGCGAAGCCGCGTTCAGAAATTACTTCGCCGGAATAATCGTAAGTGTTTGTTTCGACTCCGAACTGAATAACGACGCGATAAACTTTCGGCAGCGACATAATAAACTCGCTGAAGCGCGTTGCGTGTCCAGTTACTAGGACTAAAAGCCCTGAAGCCGTTGAATCGAGCGTGCCTGAATGTCCGACTTTAAGGCCAGCTAATTTTTTTTTCGCCGAGCCGACGCAGGAAGTACTGCGAGCGCCCTCAGGTTTGTTAATTAGAATTAGCGCATTCATTATATTTTTTCATGATTAATTTTTCTAATTCGTTCATGGCGTCGTCGATTGAACATTCGAGTTTTGCTCCTGCTGCTCGCTCATGGCCTCCGCCGCCCAACGGTCTAGCGAACTCTCCAGCGCCAAAAGGGCTGCCTTCTCGTGAACGAATGCTTAATCTTATTTCGCCTGTCGGATATTCTGTGATTGTCGAAATGAATTTCACTCCGCGAATCGTCATGAACATGCTCGAAAGTCCCTCCGTGCCCGTCATATCCGCGCCGGTCTCTTCAAAGTCAGATTTTTTCAAAACCGTGATTGCAAAAATATTTTCCGGCCCGAACATCTTCACACGCGACATAGCGCGCGACCATAAAAGAAAATCCGCGGGAGTTTTATTTTGGCTTATTAAGTCGCTCATTCGGTCAGGTTCGATTCCAAACTTGATTAACTCGGCTGCGATTTCATGAGTTAAAGCTGTCGTGTTTGAAAAAGAAAAACCGCCCGTGTCTGTGAAAATTCCAGTGTAAAGGCTCTTGGCCATATCCATTGTAATTTCCCAACCGCCGGCCTTGAAAACGCGATATAACATTTCGCAAGTCGAAGACGCTTTCCCGTCAACGCAATTCACGCGCCCGAACAAAGTATTATCTTCATGATGATCAATATTAAGAACGTTGATAGTGTTCCCGGCTTCTAGGCCAAGAGTCCCGCGCTCTTCGTTTGAACAATCAAGAAAGACATAAAGAACATCATCAAGATTTTCAAAATTAAAATTTTCGTGCGTCTCATGAAGTTCATAGCCGGGGAGATATTTATAAGCGTCAGAAAGTTTTTCGTCAGGATTAATCCAGATTGCGTTTTTGTCTAAAGTCTTTGCGGCGGCACATAAAGCGGAAGTGGAGCCGAGCGCGTCCCCGTCGGCTTTCTTGTGAGTGAAAATTTTCCACGTCCCAAAATTTTTTAACGTCGTTGACGCGCTGATTAAATCTTCCGGATTAAATTTCGTCGTTATCGGTGTCTGTATCTTCATCATTTTCTTCTAAATCGTTTTTGTTGTCCGCGCCGAAGCCAAGACTTTCTAAAATTTTGTCAATCTTTGCTCCGTACTCGCTGCTCTTGTCGATTATGAATTCAAGCGCAGGAACTCGACGCAGCTTTATAGATTGTCCGAGCATTCCGCGAATAGCGCCTTTAACTTCGGTTAAGTCCTTCAAAATTCCCGGACATTTTCGAGCTTCAAGCGCCGTGAAAAAAACTTTTGCGCGCTCTAAATCCTTCGTACACTCGACGCCAGTTATAATCGCGGCTTTGACGCTCTCTTTTTGAATCCGAGTTTCAATTATCAGAGCTATTTCGCGCTGAAGCTGCTTGTTAATGCGCGACATTCTTAAATTGCTGCTCATTATTCTAAAGTTCTTTTCTCCTCGATGACTTCATAGACTTCAAGAATATCGCCCGGCTCAAAATCCTGATAACCTTCGAGCGAAATTCCGCAGTCCATTCCGGCTTTAAGCTCGCGGGCTTCGTCTTTCTCATGTCGCAGCGAAGCAATTTTTCCGTCCCAAATTACAATTCCGTCGCGAATGACTCTGACTTTTGCGGTGCGCTTCACGATGCCTTTCGTAACGTGAGAACCTGCGATCCGTCCTACCTTCGGAATTTTGAAAATCTGTCGGATTTCGACTTCACCGAGAGTCTCTTCACGGAGATTCGGCTTCAAGAGTCCAGCCATTGCGGCTTTAACGTCGTCAATGATGTCATAGATAACGTTATAAATTCTGATTTCGACTCCGTTAAGCTCTGCGACGCGCTTTGCGTTTCCGTCGGGCCTGACATTGAAGCCGACGATTACAGCGTTAGACGCTGACGCTAACATTACGTCGCTCTCTGCAATTCGTCCGACACCACGATGAACGATTGATACGCCGACTTCATTAGTCGCGAGTTTCTCAAGAACGGCACATAACGCTTCGAGCGAGCCTTGAACGTCGCACTTCACAACGAGATTCATATGCGGGAGTTGACCTTCCTGCAAGTTTGAATATAAATCTTCAAATGAAGCACGTTTGACTTCGGCGGCGGCTTCACGTTCTTTGAGTTTGGCTTCGTCGAGAGCTGCGCGGGCGTCGCGTTCGTTCTTAACGACTTTGAAACTTTCGCCCGGGTTCGGAACGTCATCAAGTCCCAAAATTTCTACGGGCGTGCTTGGCCCAGCGGCTTTTAATCCTTTGCCTGCCCAGTCGAACAGCGCGCGAGTTTTTCCCCACGTCGAATTAAATAAAACGATGTCGCCGGCTTTCAGTGTTCCGTCTTTCACTATGACCGTAGCGACCGGGCCTTTGCCCTTATCAAGTCGCGCTTCAATCACAACGCCTTCGGGTGTAGCGTTCGGGTCGGCTTTCAATTCTTGCATCTCTGCTTCGAGCAAAACGCGCTCTAATAAATCCGAAACGCCAATTCCCTGCTTTGCTGAAATTTCGACAGCGCCAACATCACCGCCCCAACCTTCAACAAAGATTCCTAAGTCGGCGAGCTGTTGACGAACTCTATCAGGCTTCGCCCCCTGCTTGTCGATTTTATTAATCGCAACGACTAACGGAACGCCAGCGGCCTTAATATGGTCAATGGCTTCGCGAGTTTGTGGCATTACGCCATCATCAGCACCGATTACTAAAATTACAATGTCCGTAACTCCTGCGCCGCGGGCTCTCATTGCGGTGAATGCTTCGTGGCCGGGCGTGTCAAGAAACACAATTTGTTTTCCGTCTTGAATGACGACATAAGCGCCGATATGCTGCGTTATTCCGCCGGCTTCGTGTTCAGCTACGCTAGCGTGTCGGATATGGTCAAGCAAGGTCGTTTTGCCGTGGTCAACGTGTCCCATGACTGTAATAATCGGAGGACGTTCAACGAGTTTCGCGGCGGGCTTTGCTTGCGGAGCTGCCTGAACGGGTTGCGCGGGGTTGGGTTCTGGCTTTGCGGGAGCGGGGGCAGTTTTTTGATTTCGAGGTTGATTTTGAAATTTTTGAGGTTTTTGAGGCTTCGGGGATTTTTGAATTTTCTGCGGGCGTTCCTGTTCTTCTTTTTCTTGTTTATCAAGTTTATTAAGATTCCGGCTGGCGTCTTCGGTGTCGCGAGAATCTTTTCGATTTTGAGTCTTTGCAAATTTTTCGGGCTTAGTCTTTGAAGGTTCAGCGTTATGCTGTTTTTTCTCTTGAGACTTTGCCTCGCTTGCCTCTTGAATAATATTTTCGACTATCTGGGCCGTTTCTTCATCGATTGAACTTGAATGAGATTTTACAGGTACGTCCAACTGTTGCAAAACGGCTAATAACTCTTTATTGCTCTTGTTTAATTTTCTGGCCAAGTCGTAGATTCGTATTTTATCGCTCAAAGGCGTTGCTCCTTCCTTCGTTTTTACTTTTTAATTTTTATGTGTCAATTCTAAAATTTTTTTTGCAAAACCGGACTTAAGAGGCAGCCCCAAAATTTGAACACTGTCTCTTAAGCCGGCAACTTCTGACAACTCTTTAATCGTGATGTCTAGCGTGAGCAAATCGTTATAGCTCGCGGCAAATTTTTTGATTCCGTCTGAAGAATCGTTCGCAAGAATTACGAGAATTTTTTTCTCTAAAGAATTTTCATTTTTAATTCTTTCAGAGCCAATTAATAAAACTCCCGCACGTCGTGCAAGTCCAAGAATCGAACGGATCTTCAAAATTTTATTTTCGTCGTAATGCTTTATATGTTCGTCAAGCGCTTGCCAAAAATCTTCATCGACTTTTGCTTTTAACTCACGCTCAAGAATCCCGGACTTCTTAGCGCTTGCAACGCATTCAGAATCCGGGCATATATAAGTGCCGCGGCCTTGAAGTTTTCCAGAGATGTCAATCACAATTTTTCCTTCTGGACTTTTAACGAGGCGAATTAAATCGTTCTTGTCGCTCTTAACCCGGCAAACGGCGCACGAACGCGCAGGAACGTGTTTACTTTCCTTCTTCAAAGACATCGCTGAATATATCCTTCAACGTCGGCATTCGTTCCGGCTCAACGGGTGAAACGTTAATCTTCCAGCCTGTGAGCTTCGCTGCAAGTTTTACGTTTTGGCCGGCCTTGCCGATTGCTAGCGATAATTGCTCTTGAGTGGCATAAGCCGTCGCTTCTTTCTCATGATCCAGAACTGGCTCTACCTTCGCTATATGTGCGGGGGTCAGCGAGTTCTTGATGTAAGTGAACGGGTCAGTGCTGAAAATCACAGGGTCAATTTTTTCTCCTCTTAATGACAGACTGATAGCTTTAATTCTTGCTCCGCCTGCGCCAATGCAAGCGCCTACGGGGTCAACGTTAGGGTCAAGGCTCGTAACTGCGACTTTAGCGCGCGAACCGCCATCACGAACTATATTTTTAATTTCGATTATTCCTTGCTGAATTTCAGGGATTTCAAGCTCCATTATTTTTTTCAAAAGTCCTGGGTGAGTTCGTGAAACCATGATTCGAGGCCCGCGGGATTTCTGCTTGACTTCAAGGACGTAAAAGCGCATGACCGAGCCGGGGTTATAACGTTCGTTAGGAATTCGTTCACGCTTCGGGAGTTCTGCGTCGGTCTTGTCGTTAATCCTTACGATTATGTCGTCGCCTTCGACACGATATATAGTGCCGCTAACCATGTCACCAACTCTATCAGCGAAGGAATTATAAACGACATTGCGTTCAGCGTCGCGAAGTTTTTGAGTTATAACTTGCCTTGCCGTTTGCGCGGCGATTCGTCCGAAGTTGGGAGGATTTTTTTCGATTTTTATTTTTTCACCGATTTCGGCGTTCCGGTCATAGCGCAAAGCGTCCTTGAGCGTGATCTCTTTGTCGGGCTCGTCGCCAATTTTTTCAACGACCTTGCGAATTTCGTAAATCGTCATGTCGCCAGTTTCGCGGTTAATTTTGACTTCGACGTCGCGTTCAGCAGACGTATATTTATTATAAGCCGAGAGCATCGCCGATTCCATTGTCGCTATAACGACTTCGATATCAAGTCCACGCACTGCGGCCAACTCTTCAAGAGATTGAATAAATTCAAGACCCAGACGCATCATTTTTTTCTGTTCCTCCTTCGTCTGTTTCGAGATTGCTCTGTAGAATCATTTTCGTTTTCATTTTCCTGATTAAATCTGTAAACTAGATTTCCTCCTTTTATGATTTCAAACGGGATATGCTTTTCAGTTTCGTCGCAAATTAAAATCACATTGTCATCGCTGACGGAACTAATAACGCCCGTGAAACTTTTGCGTCCGTCGATAAGACCGTTTAATCTAATTCGCGCCTCGCGACCTTGAAATCTGATGTAGTCGTCGAGGGTGTAAAGCGGCCTTTCGACGCCGGGCGAACTGACTTCGAGATAATAGCGCCCTTTGTCGAGTTCGGGGAGCTGTGAATTTTCATCGAGAAACTTATTAATTTTTCTCGATACGTTTTCACAGTCATCGACGTTTATGCCGCCAAGGGTGTCGATTAAAATTTGTATTTTCATTCGGCCGAAGTCCGTTCGGATTCCGACATGGACGCATTCATAGCCCGAGCGTGTTACTATTGTTTCAATTTTTTTTAAAAATTCCTCTGTCATTTTCTAATATCTCTTACCCTGCATACAAAAAAGGAGAGGGATTTTCCCACTCCTTTCACGTTAAAATCATGAAATTGTTTTGCATTATAGCACGTAAAATAAAAAAAGTTCTGTTATAATCGCGCCTGCTAAAATAATATGAAATTTTGAACTTAAGGAGAAAAATTTTTATGAAATTCTATGACCTCGAATGGCTCGCCAATAAATGCGGAACTGATAACAAGTACGAAATCACCGTTAAGGTAGCGGCCGAGGCTCGACGCGAAAGTGAAGAAATTATTCCAGACAAAGATAAAAACGATCCCGCCGGCGAAAGATTTATTTCAAACGTTCTCCTCGAAATCGAAGAGGATAAAAGTCCAATTAGCGTAAACTATAAGCCGTCTAAGACTACCGCGCCGGAAATTCAAGTTTTTGACGACGTAGAATCAAAAGACGCAAAGCCGACCGAAGCCGGAACTGAAAACAAAATCGAAGATGACGATGACGACGAAGAAGAGCTAGACGAGCAGGAGCAAAAATCAGAAACGGAAGCTGAAGCTGAAAAATCTGAAGAAGAATCTGACTCAGATGAATAATTGGACGTCAGGCCGCAAAATCCTTTTGGGAATTACCGGAGGGATAGCGGCTTATAAAATTCCTGCGCTAGTGCGACTGATTAAAAAATCAAATTGCGAAGTCGAAATAATTTTGACGGACTTTGCTAAAAATTTTGTCGCTCCGATGACGCTTGAAACTCTCGCAGGGCGACGCGTATACACAAATGAAAACTTTGATTTTTCAATCCCGCATATAAAATTAAACGACTGGGCAGAAATTTTTGTTATCGCTCCTTGCACGGCTAACACGCTCGCAAAAATCGCTCACGGGATCGCCGATAATCTTTTAACTTCAGCGGCAATCGCGGCTCATTGTCCCGTTCTTGTCTTTCCGGCAATGAATGAACACATGTTCGATAATCCAGCGACGCAAGAAAATTTGAAAATTTTGTCCGCGCGAGGCGTTCATGTCGTTCAACCGTCCGAAGGCGATTTAGCGTGCGGCGTTTGCGGGCGTGGCCGAATGCCCGAACCGAATGAAATCATGTTTGAGATTTTTAGAACATTATCGCCGTTTCATGATTTAGCAGGGAAAAAAGTTTTAGTTACGACCGGCCCGACTCATGAATATCTTGACCCCGTTCGCTATATATCGAATCCAAGTACAGGCAAGATGGGCGCGGCTATGGCTCGTGCGGCGTGGTATCGTGGCGCGGACGTAAAAATAATTTCCGGGCCTGTTGAAATTAATTCATACGGTTTTGAAGTCGTTCATGTGAAATCCGCGTGCGAGATGCTCGACGCCGTGAAAAAAAATCTTTCGTGGGCAGATTATATTGTGAAAGCAGCTGCGGTTGGCGACTATCGCGCGAAAAATTTTTCTTCGCAAAAAATCAAACGCGAGGGCCGCGACGAATTAACGATAGAGCTTGCTCAAAATCCTGATATTGCGGCTGAAGTCGGCAAATTGAAGCGCGACAATCAAATTTTAATCGGCTTCGCGGCTGAAACTCAATCTTTAAACGACAACGCGCGCGGAAAACTCGAACGCAAAAATCTTGATTTCATTCTTGCCAACGACGTCAGCGCACCGGGCGCCGGCTTCGCGTCTGACACAAACACTTTGAAATTAATTCCACGAAACTTAAATAAGGAAGAAAAAATTTATTCGGGACTTAAAGAAGATATAGCTTACGAGGTTTGGAGCGATGTTGTATGACATTGCGGTCCCGGAGATGTATCTAAATGAACTCACTTATGAAGCTCCCGTCGAACTTCAAACGGGCGTGCGCGTGTTTGTTGAAGTTCAAAGACATGTTCATGTTGGCTTCGTGCTTGGTCCGACGAAAAAAAATTTGCCGCCGGAATTAAAAATTAAAAACGTTGAAGCGCTTCTTGATTATTCGCCTGTTATATCGCCGGACTTGTGGGACATGGCGCTATATGCCGGACGAGTTTGTATGTGCGGAACTGCGGCGGCGTTGAGTACAATTCTTCCGCGGCCTCTGATAATGGGAGAGAAGCTCACGACACCACCGGGAATAATTCGGACTAGGCCGCAAAATTTTCGAGAGGTTGATAATTTTAATCCGTTTGACTCCGAGCGGATTAATTTTTATCTTGACGAACTGAAAGCGAACAAGCGAACTTTAATTTTATTCTCACGAAAACTCGCGGCAAAAAGATTTTTTGATTCCCTTCCTGAAAATATAAAATCTCGTGCGCTGCTATGGTCCTCGTCCGTCGGAAAAAAATATTGGCTCTCATGGCTTAAAACTCACGCGGGAGATTTTGATTTTATTGTTGGGACTGCGGGGGCCATTTTTGCGCCGATTATCCCCGAAAAAATAATTCTTGAGGACGAGGCAAGCAAAAGTTTTTTTATTTCATATACTCTGAATATCTCGGCACGAAGTCTTGCGGGGCGTCGCGCGGCTTTCTTAGGAGCTGAACTTATAATAGGAGGGCGTCTTCCGTCTTTGAAAACTTTTAGGCGCTCGAAGCCGGAACAAAAATTTTCCCCAGATCGAAAAAAAATAATTCTCGCCGACATCTTTCATTCAAAAACTATCAAAGAAGAATCTAAAGGCGTCGAAGGAAATATTCCGATTACGCGCTCGTTATTTAAACACACTTACAGAGAACTCATGAAGGGCGGAAGCGTTATCTGGATTTTAGACAGAGTTGGCAACGCGTCAGAAGTTTTTTGTTCGCATTGTGGCGAGTCGGTGAAGTGCCCAAAATGTAAAAATTTAATGCAAATCAAAGGCGACGGGAAAATTTTACGTTGTCGAATGTGCGGAACTGTTCGCGAGCTGCCGCCGAAGTGTGAAAAGTGCGGGTATGAGATTTTTACGGGCCGACGGCCGGGGATTGAAGCACTAGAGAAAATGGCATCAAAATATTTTAATAAAGTTCAATTATTCACAAACAAATATGTGCGACCGAAAAAAAATTCTTTAATTCTTAGCACACGGCGCGGGCTTGACCTTTGCGACATTATAAAGCCATCATTAATTGCGTGGCTCGATTTAGATTTTGAACTTTGGCAGCCTGAACATGATACGCGGCTCGAAGTTTTTAATTTGCTCTGGGAATCTTATTGGCGAGGCCGGACTGAAGATTCGCAGCGAAAAGTTTTGATTCAAACTCGAAGGCAAGGAATGAAGCTCGCTGTTTTTTTGTCGCAAGGTTGGGCAAATTTTTTTCCGAACGAACTTCACCGACGAGAAGAATTTAAGTTGCCGCCCTTTGGATATTTAATTGACGTTGAGACGGACTCGCCGGAGCTTCGAGAGAAATTATTAGATGCTTTGTTCGACGCGAATATTTTCGTTATGGATTCAGGTGAAATAACTGAACCGCTTCGTATTAATACAGAATCGCTTGAGCCCGTCGAGAAAATTTTTAAGTCGATGAAATTATTAAGAAAAGAATTTAATGTTACAGTGTGGAACTAAAAAATTTTAAAAGGAGATTTGTGCACATTGCGCAATAAAACGATTAACACTTCGCTTGAAGACGGAGAAAAATATATTGCCCGATGTCTTGTGCTTAATGAACATGTTGATGACATTCAAAACATAATCGACAAGACCATAAACGGAGATTCATTTTCTGTTTTAAATTTGCTGCCGCAAGAGAGCGTAAATTTAATTATCGCTGACCCTCCTTATAATTTAACAAAATCATTTAACGGCAAAACTTTCGCAAAGAGAAGCTCTGATAGTTATGAAGTTTATACTCGTTCTTGGCTGTCGCTGGCAAGTCGTGTTTTAAAACCTTCGGGTTCGATTTATATCTGCTGTGATTGGGAGACAAGTTTAATTATCGGAAACGTCGTAAAAGATTTTTTCAAAATTCAAAATCGTATAACGTGGCAGCGCGAGAAGGGACGCGGCGCAAAATCAAATTGGAAAAACGGAATGGAAGATATTTGGTTCGCAACAAAGAGCGATACTTACACTTTTAATCTCGAAGCTGTAAAGATTCGCCGTAAAGTTATCGCGCCTTATCGTGTTGATGGCAAGCCTAAAGACTGGAACGAAACTCGTTCAGGCAATTATAGAGACACTTGCCCGTCGAATTTTTGGGACGATATAACAATTCCGTTTTGGTCGATGCCAGAGAATACCGCACACCCAACTCAAAAGCCTGAAAAATTAATTGCCAAAATCATTCTTGCAAGTTCAAATCCGGGCGATATAATTTTTGATCCTTTTCTGGGCTCCGGCACTACAAGCGTAGTTGCTAAAAAACTTGGCCGTCATTACATAGGCATCGAATCTGAAAAACAATATTGCGTGTGGGTTGAACAGCGGCTCGAAATGGCCGATACAGATAAAAAAATTCAAGGTTATACAGAAGGTGTATTTTGGGAAAGAAATACGCTAGCTGCCAAGCGTCAGTCAAATCTCTCTTAGAACTATGATATTATTTCGCACGAAAAAAATTTGAAGGAGAGAATCAAAAATTTTTAATTACACTAAACAACTTGCGCGCGGGGCTTTAATCGCGGCTCTTTATGCGTCATTGACGATCGCTCTTGCGCCAATTTCGTATGGCCCCGTTCAGTTTCGAGTTTCAGAAGCTTTGACGTTGTTGCCTTTTTATTTTCCCGAAGCGATCCCAGGGCTGACTATCGGCTGCGTGTTTGCAAATTTTTTCGGTGGCTTTGGATTCACGGATATGTTTTTCGGTTCGCTTGCGACGTTGCTGGCGGCGTTCCTCACGATGAAATCAAAAAATATTTTCGTCGCGGCTCTTTGGCCCGTCCTCTGGAACGCTGTGATTATAGGCGCCGAACTTTATTTTTTAATCGAAGTTCCATTATTGGCAACGTGCTTTTATGTCGGACTTGGCGAAGCCGGAGCGTGTTATCTTGTCGGCGTGCCGTTAATGAAAATTCTTGAAAAACGTAATATAATTTCAAAGCCTAGTGCGAAATCAGCGGAAATTGCGTAAAATTTGCGATTTCTTCATCAAAAATAGAATGCTAGAATGCACTGAAAATTTTTTAGCTTGTTATTTAGGAGGAATTTTTTATAATGTCATTTAAGAAAATAATGTTACTCGTCATCGCTTTATCATTTGTAATGAGCCTCACGGTAGCCGCTTCAGCCGCTTCGAAGGCCAAGCCCGCCGCCACACCCGCAGCACAGACAGCCAACGCGGATTCAGTTGGAGTTGTTGACCGCGGAGAAATTCTCAACAATCACCCCGGACTTGCCGCCGCTCGTCAGAAATTAGCCGACATTGCGCGACAGAAAGAAAACGAAGCCAAGGCCGCAGCCGATAAAGAAACAGACACAGCGAAAAAAGCTCAAGCTGTTCAGGCCAAGCGCATGGAGCTTGCTCAAGAAGAACAAAAATTAATGGCTCCGATTTATCGTGATTGTGAACAGGCCGTCCGCGAAGTCGCCGTGAAGAAAAAATTAACGCTCGTTCTTGATAAATTTGTAGTTTTAATCGGTGGCGTTGACATTACTCAAGACGTTATACAGCAGCTCTCAAGAAAGAAATAAAAGTTTTAATTTAGAATTTTTGTATTCATGCGTAAAATTTTTGCGTTTGTCGTAATTTTTTTATGCTTGTTCAATCTTCAAGAGGCGTTCTGCGCCCAGTTAAGTCCGCAAATTCATCATGACTGGGTGTGGAACGTCTTAATCGTACCTCCGTCGAGTGGTTGGGAGACTGAACCGGGAAAATCTATTCGTACGGCGTTGACGTGGTGCGAGCGCGAAATTTCTGAAAGTAGTTCGGGAATCGGCGGGCACGACGTTAAATTTATTTTTTTAGACAATCCCGAAGGCAGTGAGCTTCCGGCACGCGACATAAAATTTAATTTAGACCCTCATACAGTGGCAGTGATGAGTTTCACAATGTCTTCGGAGGCCGACAGAATTTTAGTATCGAGATTCGCGGGGCTAAATATCCCGCTTATGCTTGCGGGCGGCGAAGACGTTTTAATAGACCGCGGCGGCCGACCGATTAGCAATATCTTTGCCCTGGAACTTTATCGCGATTACAGGTGCGCGGCGTTCTCTCAATATGCTGCGAAAATTTTCGACAAAGAAAAAAGAATCGCGCTTGCAGCGGCACGTTTCACGATTAATCAAGAACGCGAGGCAAAAATTTGTTACAACATGCTCGATCATGAGGGCTTTATGCCTATGCCATATTGGGCCGATGCTTCAGTTCGTGATTCGTACGCTATGATGTCTGAAGAAATTGAAAGTTTTGAAGGCGAAAAAGCGGGCGTGGTGATTTCGTTCATGGGCAGCATGGGCGCGCGAGAGATTTGGCGAAATTTCATGAGGCTTAGAACTACTTGGCAATTATGGAATTGTGCCGAGCCTGAAAAAATTTATCTTTCGTGCCGCGGAATGATTTTTGCGGATCAAAATATTATGTTGTCATCGCTAGGCGGCTTCATTGAAACAAAGCGAATGTTGTGGCGCACGCGCGCTATGCAGATTGAAGACAATGTCGCTGCAGGGCGTGCCGTTGCTCTTTACGAATGGTTCAAACGCGCTGTCGCTCTTATGCCGCAACCCGTCGATGACATGCCGCAAAACGCCTTATTAAATAATCTTGCCAGAACTCAATCTATTCCGTTTGGAAATCAGATTCTAAATATTAATCCGGCTCTTCACAGACCGGACTCGCGCAACGTTTTCATAGTTGAAGTTCGTAATCGAAATTTTTACGAACTCGATACTGTGAACGTTCGTGGCCTTACCTACGTTCCGGGATATTAAAAAACTTCTGGACAAATTTGTCCAGAAGTTAAAAATTAAAAATTATTTTTTATTTTATTTGTCTCGGTCCGAACGTCTTGGTCTTCGCCTACGTCCCTCGTTTGATGGTCGCCTAATCGGTTGCGAAACCACCCTTTCACGTCTAGCACGAATTCGCATTGTAGCGGGGCCGGCTTCACCATCGCGATTGGGGTCATACTTTGGCATAATCACGACTTTTCTAAAAGGCGCTTCGCCTACAGATTCGGTGGTAATATCATCTCTGTCCTTCAAAGTTGTGTGAATCACCCATCGTTCCCAACTTGCCATCGGTTCAAGCCTGACGGGACGGCCATATTTTGTAGCTTGTCGCGCTGTCGCTTCTGCAAGACGCTCAAGGCTCTTCGTTCTTCGATCTCGATAACCGCAGCTATCAACTTTAATTCGCGGCTCAAATTTTGGATCTCGCAAAGAAAGATTCACAAGATATTCCATACTTCGCAATGCGTCGCCATAACGTCCGACAACATAATCAGAAGCATCTTCGCCCTGAACGTCGAGAGTATTTTTAGCGTTCTCTGAAATAACGGCTTCGGCTTTGAAGTCCATTAATTTCAAAGTTTCGTTGAGAAAATCCGCGCCATTCGCAAGCAATTTTGTAGCTAACGTCTGTTTCGCGGATTGTTTTTCTTCGCTCGAAGCTTTCGCTGCGTTAGCTTTAATCTCTTTTTCCACGGCCGCAGTAGAATTTTCTGTTTTCGTTTCTGTTTTAGGAACGGTAATTTCGATTTTTAAAGTCTTTCCGCCAAGTCCAAGAAAGCCTTTCCGTTCCTCACTGACGATCTGCGCTTGAAGTTTCTCCGAAGGTATCTGCCAACGTTTAGAAATATCAGCAAGCGCTTCTTCGACGCTCGAAGCCTCGACCGTAATTTTTTGTTCGTAAATCAATTTATAAATTTCACCTCTGAATTTAGCGTGAGAAATTCTTTCCTCACTGCTGCTTTTTGGGTTTCTCCTGATATAAAACAGGCTTAGTTTTCATTTCCTCGCTTGTCTTTCGAGAAACTCGAACTTGATGAATTATACCCATTAGCGACGATATGCCCCAATATAAGAGCACTCCCCCTGGAAGTCCGAAGCATATGAACGTCAAGAAAAGCGGCATAAACCACGACATCATAGCCATTTGCGGATTTCCTGCGCTCGTCAAGTGCTGTTGATACCACGTGAGCCACGCGATTAAAATCAGCAAGATAAAATTAAAAATCCACATTCCGATATTTGAGAACAAAAGTCCCAAGTTCGTGAACGATGAAAAGAACACCATCACAAATCCTAATTGCTCATTCGGGATTCTTACGCCGGCTTCGTCAACAAGATTTAGCGCGTCAGCAACGGTCGTTAAGACACTGCCGCCAAGATTGACGCCCAAGAAAGTAACGTCAGTGAAGTCAGCGCGTTTAGTTAAGTCATAGAGAACGCCGTAAAGCAAAATGAAAATCGGCAACTGAATTAATAATGGAAGACAGCCGCTCGCCGGATTAACTTTGTTCTCTTTATACAACGCCTGCATCTCGCGATTCAAAGTTTCTTGATCGTCGGCGTACTTGTCCTGCAAGACTTTCATCATAGGCTGAAGCTTCTGCATCTTTTGCATACTGACCATCTGTTTTTGCGTCAGCGGGTGCATAGCGGCACGAACGAGTAGCGTTAAAACTATTATTGCAAGTCCCCACGCGAAGTTGCTTCCGATTCCGATACCTGTCATCGAGTTATGAATAAGTTCAAGCAGAGCGCGCAGGAGAGATTTAGCCTGTTCCCACATATTTTTATTTTCACCTCTTAAGATTTTTTTGGCGGAGGGTCATAGCCGCCAGGATTCCACGGCCCGCATTTTAAAATTCGTTTGAACGTCAGCCAAGAGCCGCGAAAAAATCCCCAGTCGCGATAAACTTGCAAAGCGTAATTTGAACAAGTGGGATAAAAGCGGCAGTTTTTGCCAAGATACGGCGAAATTAAAAGCTGATACATTCGGATTAAAATCACTGCGAGGCGGGAAAGCATGATTAGATTTTTTGCGCTGCAAATAATTTTTTGCGTCTGAATAATTTTTCAAGCTCTTTTGCGATGTCCTGAGTTTTAGCGTCAAGGCCGTCTTCTTTTAACGTCAGGACTATGCGAAGACCGGGAATTAATTTTTTTTCAAACTGAACGAAAGCCGCACGAAGGATTCTTCTGCCTCTGTTGCGAACGTGCGCTTTTCCTAAACGTTTCCCGACTGCGCAACCAAATTTTATGTCGGGGGCGTCTTCTTTCAAATACAATAACCGCACCAGATCCCCGTTTATACGAACACCGGTGCGGAATATTAAATCAAATTCCCAGCCTTTCCGAAGCCTGATAATATCAGACACGAGTGAGGCACTTGCGTCCTTTGCGTCTTCTGTTGCGAAGAACTTTGCGTCCCGACGGTGAAGCCGAACGGGCTAAGAATCCTATCTTGCGTTTTCTGGGTAACACATGGGGCTGAAACGTTCCCTTTTTCATTTGTGTGAAGATACTCCTCTCTCAATAATTCTAAAATAAATAACGCGAGGGAATTATAACACACTTACATATAGAGAAATATTAAAGTTTTGTTTATAATCTAAAAAAAATTTTTAATAAAAAATTAGGAGATGCGATTTTTGGATTACGCAAAAGAATTTTTAAGGCTTCACGAAAAATGGAAAGGTAAAATTGAAGTCGCCGCCGTGCCAGTAGCAACAAAAGAAAATCTTTCACTCGCTTACACGCCCGGCGTTGCTGAACCGTGGCCGGTGATTATTAGTAAAAGTTACGAACTTACGCGCCGTCATAATCTTTGTCTCGTTGTAACAGACGGCAGCGCGCTCTTAGGACTTGGAGATATTGGCCCCGAAGCCCCAATAAAAACCGGTGTAACACGAATATAAATACAAGATGGACATTCTAAAATTTGAATCTGTGGCACTTGATGAAGATAAAAATTTGTTGCGACTGCTTGACCAAACGAAATTGCCCTGCGAGATTGAATTTCTTGAATTACAAGATATTCATGATATTTGGAACGCAATTTACAAATTACAAGTTCGAGGAGCTCCTGCGATTGGTATAGCGGCGGCATTTGGTTTATATCTTACAGCATTAAACATAGATGTCAACGACTTCGAAAGCTTTTTTAAAAGATTTCATGCTACTAAAGAATACTTAAATTCGGCGCGTCCGACTGCTGTAAATTTGTCGTGGGCTTTGAACAGAATGGAGAAAATCGCCCTTGATAACCGTGAAATCGAAGTTTCTAAAATTAAAACGCTGCTCAGAAACGAGGCAATCAAAATCAAAGATGAAGATACTCAAATGTGCCGCAAAATTGGTGAATTAGGATTGACTTTGATTAAAGATGGCGACGGAATTTTAACTCATTGCAACGCCGGACAACTTGCAACTTCAAAATATGGAACTGCATTAGCACCGCTTCATTTAGGCCGTGAACGCGGTATGAATTTTCATGTTTATTGCGACGAAACAAGACCACTACTTCAAGGGGCACGGCTTTCAACGTTTGAACTAATTGCTGATGGTGTAGATACAACTTTAATTTGCGATAATATGGCTTCGCAAGTTATGAAAAATGGTTGGGTCAATGCTGTTTTCGTGGGAGCAGACAGGATAGCCGCTAACGGCGATTCGTGTAACAAGATTGGAACTTCAGGACTTGCAATTTTAGCACAATATTACAAAATTCCGTTTTATGTTTTTGCACCGACGTCTTCAATCGACATGAACATAAGAAACGGCGCAGATATAACTATTGAGGAGCGTCCATCTGAAGAAATTACAGAAATGTGGTACAAAAAAAGAATGGCTCCTGAAAAAGTTAAAGTGTATAATCCAGCCTTTGATGTTGTAAGTAATGAATTAATCGCCGGGATCGTTACAGAATGCGGAATAGCGCGGCCTCCATATTCAGAAAGTTTGTGCGAAATCTTCGAGAGGAAAAATACAAATGGATAAACTTCAATGTGAGGTCGAGCGTATAACTTTTAGAAACGATGACGACGGTTATTCTGTCCTTAAATGCAGTTCTGATGACTTTTTTAACATTATAACTGTAGTCGGATATATGCCAGATGTTGAGATCGGAGAAACTTTTAATTTTTATGGAAGATGGGGGAATCACCCAAAATATGGTAAACAATTTATTTTTGAAAAATATGAGGAATTACTCCCCACAACACTTGACGGAATAAAAAAATATCTTGGCGGCGGACGTATAAAAGGCATTAGAGAATCTTACGCAGAAAAAATTGTGGATCATTTTGGTGAGAAAACGCTTGAAATCCTTGATAACGCCCCTGATCGACTATCTGAAATTCATGGAATTGGTGTAAAAAAACTTGCAATGATTAAAGAAAGTTGGAACGCTAACAGAGAAATTAATAGAATCATGGTAGCGCTTCAAAGTTATGATGTTACAACGAATTTAGCGACAAAGATTTACAATTATTATGGCCCTGATTCCATTTCTGTTGTTAGTTCTAATCCATACAAATTGGCCGATGATATTTGGGGAGTTGGATTCAAAAAAGCTGACCAAATAGCCATGAAAATGGGCTTCAAACTTGAAAACTATGAGCGAATTAGGAGCGGAATTTTATACACTCTAAACAAATATTCCAATGATGAAGGGCACTGTTTTGCTATTCGTTTTGACTTAATAAAAGACGCCTCGGAATTGTTGGGTGTAAATTCTTCATTCGTCGAAGATGCTTTAGAAAAAATGACTAAACAACGCGATTTAATCCGCGAACGTTTGGCCGGCGAAGATGAAAATCAAAGTGGCAGCGCGTACTATCTTCCAATGTACTATTATTCAGAAGTTGGAACAGCTAATCGCTTGCTTAGACTTTTAGAGTCTGAACGTAACGGCTATTTTGAAGGCATTAGGATAAATGAATGGATTATGACTGATGAAAAGCCAATCCATTACGATACAATACAACTTCAAGCTATACAAGCAGCTATTGATAATAAAGTTTTGGTATTAACAGGCGGCCCCGGTACAGGAAAAACCACCACAACTAAAGGCATAATCAACGCTTACAGAGAGATAGGCGCGAAAATTTTACTTGCAGCACCAACAGGAAGAGCAGCTAAACGAATGTCCGAAGTTACAGGTATGAAAGCAAAAACGATTCATAGACTTCTTGAAGCCGTGCCGCCAGCTGGTTTTAATAAAAATGAAGACAATCCTTTGAAAGGCGATGTATTGATCGTTGATGAATGTTCTATGATTGACATTTTATTGATGAACAGCCTATTGAAGGCAATTCCGCCTAACATGACGCTTATACTAGTTGGCGATGTTGATCAGCTTCCAAGCGTAGGAGCGGGGAAAGTTCTTGCTGATGTTCTTAGCTCTGGAGCAGTTCCATACATAAAACTTAATAGAATTTTTCGTCAAGCTCAATCCAGCTTAATTGTAAGAAACGCTCACAGAATTAACAACGGTGGATATTTGGAACTTCCTGATAATAATTCGGATTTTATTTTTCTCGATAACGATGACGCCGAGAAAGCAGCGCTTCAGATTGTCGAACTTTGTTCAAAAATTTTACCTCGCGACAATACAATCTCGCCTGACGATATACAAGTTCTTACGCCTATGAGGCGCGGGCCTATTGGTACAGAGACACTAAATAAAATGCTTCAAAATGCCTTAAATCCTAATGGTCTTGCGTTGAAACATGGTTTTACTGAATACCGCGTTAATGATAAAGTAATGCAAATTCGCAACAATTATGAAAAAGGTGTATTTAATGGCGACATTGGATTTATCACCGCAATAGACAAAGAAACTCTTGATGTAACCGTGGAATTTGACGACGAGAAATTTGTAAAATATAACTCTATCGATCTTGATGAGATTGTATTAGCTTATGCAACTACTATTCATAAATCACAAGGCAGCGAGTTCCCTTACGTCGTCATGCCGATTATGATGTCGCATTTCATAATGTTGCAAAGAAATCTTTTATACACCGGCGTAACAAGAGCTAAGAAGGGATTAATTATAATTGGCGAGAAGCGAGCACTGTTTTACGCTGTAAAAAATAACAAAATTATACAACGGAATACAATGCTTGCCGCTAGATTGCAAAAAGACTCGACAAATTTATTTTCAAAACCTTCTCCGCAAAGTGAGTTTTCTCATTTGTCGTAGTATTTTATTAAACTCTGAATGCCGTCATCGGCTAAGCCTATTGATTCTAATTTTTTATATTGGCTTAAAACCGTCGAAAGAATATCTAAATCTAAATTTTCTTTTCGCGATTCGTCGAGAGCCAGCAACATGTCTTTAATAAAATATTTTATTGAAAATCCCGGCGCGAAATCTCGATCCAAAATTTGAGGCGCTGCCGTGTCAAGTTGTTTACTCGAAGCGCCTCCCGTCGATGCGGCACGCAAAAATTTCGGGAGGTCAAGCCCTTTCGACTTCGCATAAGCCATTCCTTCGCAAACTCCCGCGATAGTTCCGGCTAAAATTATTTGGTTAGCAAGTTTCGCCTGTTGGCCCATTCCAGCCTCGCCCATGTAATTAATATTTGTGCCCATTGCTCTGAACAACGGGAGGCAAGACTTATAATCTGCTTCAGCGCCGCCAACCATGATTGAAAGTCGCGCGTTTTTGGCAGCCAAAACCCCGCCGGTTACAGGCGCATCAAGAAAATGAAGTCCGCGTTTTGAACACTCGTTATTAATCATTTTTGCTAAGCTCGGACTTGTTGCGGTCATGTCGATTATGTAAGCTCCGGGCATGGCGCTATCCAGAACACCTCCGCTAGCGAAATAAACTTCTTCAACGTCCTTCGGGATCCCTAACACGGTGATAATCGTGCTGCATTCTTTGAGGCAGTCGCTGATTGAGCTATAGTATCTCGCGCCGTTGCTGATTACGTCATAGACTTTCATTACGGATCGCGCGTATATATGAACGTCGAAGCCGAGTTTCACGAGATTTTTTACCATCGGTTTGCCCATCAAGCCCACGCCTATAAAACCTATTTTTTTCATGTGAAAACACCTCAGTTTAATTTAGATTATTTTAAAATGCGTCCGACGACGAATATAAAAATATGCTATCAAAGTTGCGACGCTAGTTATAGCCCACGAAACCGGGTAGACGTTCATTAAAATCGCAAAGTCTTTATAAAATGCGAAGACCGTATAAACCCAAATAATTCTCAAGACGCAGCAGCCAAGTAAAATTATCACCGTCGGCAATGTCGAATAGCCCATGCCGCGCAAAACTCCTCCGGGGACTTCGTAAATATTGCACATCCACAAGAACGCCACCGCGTGCAACATTCTAACTTCAGCGTAACTCAAAACTTCGGGATTGACAGTGTATAAACTTAAAATTCCCGTTCGCCATATCGCGCATATAGCGCAAGCCGTGCCTGTTGTTGCTAAGCCTGCCAGCATCGTGAGAGTAAAAACTTTCTTGCAGCGTTCAAAATTTCCCGCGCTGAAGTTCTGTGAAGTGAAAGTTACAGCCGCTTGCGTGAATGCCGCTACAAAGTAATAAGTCAGAAAATCAAAATTCAAAGCTGCTGCGCTACCCGCTGAAGCGTATGAGCCGAGCGAGTTAATAGCCGTTTGAATAGTTACGTTTGAAATCGAAAATAACATTCCTTGAAGTCCCGCCGGCAATCCGATTTTCAAAATTTGAACGGCGTAAACTTTTTTCAAGGTCAGCTCTTTAAAATTTAATTTGAAAGGCGCCTCTTCGCGAATCAAAAAATAAATTATCATTGACGCACTCACGACATTTGAAATTACCGTGGCAAGTGCAACTCCGACGACACTAAGTTTGAAGCCAATTACGAAAATTAAATTTAAGATAACGTTCACGACTCCGCCAATCGCTAATGACCATAACGGCCGGTTGCTGTCGCCTTTGCTTCGCAGAATTGCCGAGCCGAAATTATAAAGCATGATAAACGGCATTCCTAAAAAATAAATTCTGAAATAAACAACGGCCAAGTCGATAATATCCGCGGGCGTGTTCATGAGCGTCAAAAGCGGGCGCGCGACACTTAACCCCCAAATTAAAAGTAGAACGCTGCTTATCAAAGCTATCGAAATCGAAGTGTGAACAGCGTCGTGAATTTTTGAAAATTCGTTTTTGCCGATGTACTTCGCCACGACGACATTAGCACCGATTGACAAGCCCACGAACAAATTCACCATTAAATTTATCGCGGCACCGTTGCTACCGACGGCGGCCATAGCTTGCGGACTGTCGAAGCGTCCTACTACAGCGACGTCAGCAGAATTAAAAAGTTGCTGCAAGACCATACTAAACGCCAATGGCATCGCAAAAATTAAAATTTTGTCTAATAATGAACCGTGTAGCATGTCGATTTGATGAGATTTATTTTTCATTTTTTATAATTCCTCATTCCTACTCAATCCGAATTAATTTTTTTGTATTATAATCTCTACATTCATAAAATTTTCGACCAATAAAGCCTGTAATTTAAAAATCAAAAGGGGTTTTCCAGATTGAAATTAATTTTTGTTGATATTGACGGAACATTGACAGTCCCGGGCGAAAATATACCTCCGCATACTGCCGTAGAAGCAATTAATAAAGCAAGAGCCAAAGGTCATAAAATTTTTTTATGCACCGGCCGCAATCCTGATATGCTAAAGCCTTTATTAAAATATCAGTTTGACGGTTTTATATCTTGCGGCGGCGGTTATGTAGCTGTCGGAGAAAAATACGACGAAGTTTTATACGATCACCCAATGACGGACGAGCAGCGCGACACAGCCTTAAATATTCTTCACAAAAATGGCGTCTTCTGCACAATCGAAGCTATTACGGGTTCGTGGGGAGATGAGAATCTCGGCGAGTTCTTAAGCTCTCAAGGCGAAGGCAACAGTGAAATCGAACGATGGCGCAAAGCTCTCTCTTCAAATCTTGGCATCAGACCCATGAGCGAATATGACGGTTCACCGATTTATAAAGTCGTGATTATGTGTCTAAATATGTCGCAACTTGATGAAGCAATTTCAGCTTTAGGCGACGAATTTAATTTTGTGCTTCAGGAAATCAAAGCCCCGGCCAAGTGCATTAATGGCGAAATCATAAACAAAGAATTTAACAAGGGACTCGGCGTAAAAATTATTTGCGAAAAATATAATGTCCCGATTGAAGATACTGTAGGCTTCGGCGACAGTATGAACGATTTAGAGATGATACAGACAGTAGGCTATAGCGTCTGTATGGCAAACGGCTCGGAAAAACTTAAAGAAATTTCCGATATGGTGTGCCCGCCGGTTGAACGCGACGGACTAGCTAAGGCGTTTGCAAAATTAAATTTAGTTTAATTTTCAGGAGGTTTTATTAAATGGCATTAGATTACAGGAAATGCGCGGAGGAAATTGTCTCCCACATTGGCGGACGTGAAAATATCGTCCAAGCAGCTCACTGCGCTACACGTTTGAGGCTCGTCATCAAAGACAACGGCAAAGTAAACAAGGCCGCGCTCGAAAACGTTGACGGCGTCAAAGGCATGTTCGAGAATAACGGACAGCTTCAATTAATCATCGGCACAGGCACGGTCAACAAAGTTTACGCGGAATTTTTGAGCGTTACGGGCATGACCGAAGCCACAAAGGACGACGTTAAAGCCGCAGCCGCTGCGGGTCAGCCGGTCTGGAAAAGAATTTTGAAGGCTATCGGCGATGTTTTTGTTCCGATTTTGCCGGCTATCGTTGCGTCGGGCCTTATGATGGGCTTTGTCGAAGCGATGGGCAAAGTTTATCCGGAGTTCGCACAGACTTCGTGGTATGACTTCTTAGACATGGTAGCAAACACTGCGTTTGCTTACTTGCCTGTTATCGTCGCAATCTCGGCAGCGAGAGTTTTCGGCGGAAACACTTTCTTAGGTGCTGTAATCGGCTTAGCTATGATCCACTCGAACTTGCTCAACGCGTGGGCAGTCGGAACCGTTGCGCCAAAAGTTTGGGAATTTACGCTTCTTAATTTTGTCGTCCGAGTTATGAAGGTCGGCTATCAAGGCCACGTTATTCCGGTCATTATTGCGGTGTGGTTGATGTGCACGATTGAGAAGTGGCTACACAAGCACACGCCGGAAATGATCGACTTATTCGTAGTTCCGTTCACGACGGTTTTATTAACAACGTTCTTGACGTTCACAATCATTGGGCCGATTTTCTCACAGCTTGAAACGTGGGTACTTGCCGGCGCGCAAATCCTCGTTAAGAATCCTATCGGCTCGGCTGTAATGGGAGCGATTTATCCGTGGACAGTCGTTATGGGACTTCACCATATGTATAACGTTATCGAGGCCGGAATGCTTTCGGTTGAGGGCGGCTTGAACACATGGATGCCTATTGCTTCGGCAGCAAACTTCGCACAGTTCGGCGCGTGCTTAGCGGTCGGTTTCAAAGCTCGTCAACAGCGCACGAAAGTTGTAGCCATTCCTTCATCACTTTCAGCGGCACTCGGAATTACAGAGCCGGCGATCTTCGGTATTAACTTAAGATTTTTCAAGCCGATTATAGCGGGCATGATCGGCGGCACAGTCGGAGCGTTCTATGGTGCGTTCTCGGGAATCGGCGCAGCGGCTTACGGTGTTACAGGAATCCCCGGCTACTTGACGATTCAGCAGCCTGTTCAATATTCAATCTTGCTTGCAATCTCCGGCGGCATTGCGTTTATTCTTTCTTGGATTATGTGGAAAGAAGAAGAAGCTGAAGCGGCTCCCGCGGAAGTCAAAACCGAAGAACCTGCGCAAGCTATCGAGTTCGGAACCGTAATTTCTTCATCAGCCGGCGAAATCGCGCAGTGCACGGCGGGCAAAGTCATTCCTTACACAGAAATCCCTGACCCGACATTCGCAGCCGGAACTTTAGGACAAGGTGTCGGCATTCAGCCCGAAGATGAATTTGTTTACGCTCCAATCGACGGAGAAATTTCTTCTGTTGCAGAGAGTAAGCACGCAATCGGAATCAGCGGCGAGAACGACATGGAAGTTTTAATTCACGTCGGCGTTGATACCGTAGAGATGAAGGGCGACGGCTTTGAAGACTTCGTTAAAGAGGGCGACAAGGTCAAGAAGGGGCAGAAGCTCATGAAGTTCGACCGCGAAAAAATCAAAGCGGCGGGGCACCCTGATACAGTCGTGTTGCTCCTCACGAACAGTGACGATTATGAAAATGTAAAATTTGGCGAGAATATTTAATTAATTTTCGTTAAAACTGAATTTTAAGATAAAATTTTTCTCGAGGTCTTTCGCGGCTTCGAGAAATTTTTTAATTAAGGAGTGAGCAACATGAAAAAATTTTTTTTGACATTGACATTAATTTTTATTTTTGTGTCAAGCGTTTCAGCTGCAACGAGTGAAGATGTTTATGTCCGCCAAGATGTCTTTGATGCGAAAATGGAGCTGCTTTTTACGAGGCTCCACAGTGAAATTCAATCGCTCGGGAATGAGATAAAGGGAGAGATGAAACTTCTCGAACAAAGACTCGATGCAAAAATAACAGCCGTTGATCAAAGATTAACAACAGTCGAAACTAATCTCAATGAGAAAATAACGTCTCTTAATGATAAAATCACCGCAGTCGAAACTAATCTCAATGAAAAAATCGAAGCGGTTGATAAAAACCTTAACGAAAAAATCACTGATGTTGAGAAGAAACTCGAATATAGCATTAATACTTGGGCAACAGTCCTTGGTTGGGGAATAGGTTGGCTTACGTTGTTGATCACTCTTGTAGCTGCCGCCCCTGTTATAAGGGAATGGGTAAAACTGGAACGCAAGCCGTCTGTAACTCTTGACGACGTCCGACGCCTCATTGAAGAAAATAACGCTAAACTAAATCTTAACGCTTCGAGATAAACAACAACCCCCTGAATCACAGGGGGCCTTTTCATAATTTTATTTTTATTTTCTAAGTCGTCTATCGATTTCTTCAAACTCAAGCCGCATAACTTCACTTTCAAAAATTTTCAGTTCCGGCATCGTTAAGCCGTCAATCGAATCGAACAGCCTCAAGCCCGAATGAATAAGCCCGCGCAATTCTCCTGAACTTCTTACGGTTCTGTAAGTGTTTTCAGCGAGGTCGCGATTTAATTTCATACTCTTGATACTCTTCTGCGTGCTTGCGCGTTGAGAGCTCAATAATTCGCCGTAGAGATTGGCGACTTGTACTGTCATCTCGTTAGATTTTGCATTTGCTGCGAAAGATTTTCTTTGTTCGACGGTGTAAGCGTTATTATTGCTCTTGGCCATAGCGTCCTTGCGTAAGTTTTGAGCTTCGGCAATGATTAAATTTAATTTTGGTTTATATTCGCCGTCGATTTTTTTCACAAGCTCTTCTTGCGTCAAAATTAATAAATCATTCAATACTAAGTACATGCCCGTATAGCGTCTTGTGATTTCGAGGCTGTTTGTCTCGTTTTGCGAAAGTGCTTCGAGTTTTGCAACAACGGCTTTGACATTTGAAAAAATTATTGTATTCTTCAATAAGTCGTCGCCGGTAACAGAATTTAATAAAATCTCCGTCTGTGATTCGTCAAGCTCAAGTCCGATCGCCTTCAAAGCGTCCGTTAGTTCGGCATTTATAATTTGAAGTCTCGCTTCAGAATTTTTAATTTCGTTTTCAAGTTCTGAAATTCTCTTGTCGGCTTTCTCGCGCGTCATCTTCCAGAACATATAAGAACTTTCGGGCGCGTTGATTCGTCTGTTGCGAAGTGAATCGAGTTCTTCACGCTGCCTCAAAAGATTTTCGCGCAACTCTCCGGCCTCGCGTCGCATATCGCCCGCCTCACCGTTGACTAAAATTTTCATAGCCGCGTCGAGAAGTTTATTAATTTTTTGGGCGTTACTCTCTTGATCTTCTTTGAAGGGAATCCAAGATTTTTTTGGAAGACTTTCGTTTTTGTCGCGCAGTTTCAAAGCGTCGGTTAAATTTCCCGTGAGCGAGTCCCAATCTGAAGCAATCTTAGGCGGCAAAATTTCATCAGACGCTACGCTATCATTTTCGTTTTTGTCGAAAAATCCCGAAACATAATCGCTGACTTCTTGCCAGTCAATTTGAAAATAACTCGTCCAATCTGAAGCTGCGGCTGCGCTACAAAACATTACAGCCAAAATCAAACCTGCGAAAAATTTTTTCTTCATTTTATATCACCGTTCCTCCCTGAATTTTGCGATATATAAATTTCGACTGAATTTATTAATTTAATTATAATACTTGCAAATTTTGAGGATTTAATGGGGAAGTGAAATTTTAAAATGAAGATTACGATTCTTACCAACGGTCCCGGCGAGTTATGGGGGTGGGTTCGTCCGGTTGTTGCTGAATTAAAACAAAGAGGTCATTCGATTTCATTATGGCTCTTGCCTTGCCAATTTGCTTCCGGGCATGAACGTGACGCGGCTTCGTTCTTCGGAGTTGATAAACTCGAAGGCCCGTGGGGAACTTTGAGAACGTGGCAAGAAATTATAAACGAAAAAACTGACGCTGTAATTCAGCTTGGCGGAGATGTCGCGCTCGGTCTTAGAATGGCGAAGGCCGCCGGGGTGCCGCTTACGGTTTACACATATAGAGCCGCGAAAAAAATTCAAGGCGCAAAAATTTTGGTTGCTTATCCGTCGCAAATTTTTAATGACGTCCCTGACGTGAAGGCAATCGGCGACCTTGTGAAAGATTCTTTGAATATGGACGTCGCGCCGTTCACGTGGCCCCAAATTGAAAATTCTCCGCGCGTTTTGTTTTTGCCGGGCAACCGTCCTTTAATTCGTGCGGAGGCGTTAGAATGGCTTTGCGAATTACATTCACACTTAAAAAATAAAATTCCTGATGTCCGTGTAAAAACTTTATTTTCGCGTCTTATGTCTGAAGCAGAGTTTAAGAAATGGAAAGCCGCCGGACTCGATCCAGTACGATGTGGCGCAGGTGTCGCAATGAGAAATGCCGATTACGCTTTCACACAGCCCGGCACAAATAATTTTGAGCTTATGCACTGCGGACTACCGGGCCTCGTAGCTGCGCCAGAAAAATTTTTAAAATTCGTTCCAGTTCCGGGAATTTTAGGAATACTTGCAGATTTGCCGTTCGTGGGATTGAAAATCAGACGCGCGGGAGCAATGCGGATTATAAATCGTTGGAACGGTTTTATATCGTTGCCAAATCGAACAGCGAACAAAAAAATTCTTAATGAAATTTATGGAGACGTTACGCCCGAGGACGCAGCAAACGAAATTTTCAAAGATTTGAACGCTCCGGAACGATTAGCTGAAATTCGAGAAGAATTATTAAAAATGTCCGGCGAAGCGGGCGCGGCTTCGAGATTATGCGATATTGTCGTAAGGGGTGAAGAATAATGGATAAGATAAATAAAAAATCACCGCTTGCGTTTATGTTGAGTTATACAAAAAAATATTGGCTAAAATTATTGCTAGCGATGTTCTTTATGTTGTGTTCGTCGGGCCTGAACGTCTTGCCGCCATACATGTTCAAAACGGTTGTTGACGACGTTTTAATTTCAAAAAATTTTTTCATGCTGAATTTAATTTGCGTGGCTCTGGTTTTAATTTTTGGATTAAAGGCCGTTACGACATATTTTCAACGCTACTTTATGAACGAGGCTGGGCAATCTGTAGTTATGGACATCAGAATAGACCTTTACGACCACATGCAGCGAATGAGCCTCAAAAAAATTTATTCTTCGCGAATTGGCGAGCTTATGAGCCGGATCACTGATGACTCTGCAATCTTGCAAAATATTGTTACAGGAACGCTTATAGATTTAATGTTTAACCTCGTAACCTTCGTGGGCATGTTCACGTTCATACTTTATATAAATTGGCGGCTGACATGTTTAATAATTTTCGTGCTGCCGATTGTGGCGTTCCTGCTGTCATTCGCTTCAAAGAAATTGCGGCGGGCTGGGCACAATGTTCAAGAGCACTTGGCCGACATCACAGCGACTGCTCAAGAGGCGTTCTCAGCGATTAGAGTAGTTCGTTCGTTCGCGACTGAAGACGAAGAACTAGAAAGATTCACGAAGGCGAGCAAAGAAAATTATCGTGCGTTGCTCCAGGCTGTGTCAGTGCAGGGAATTTTTGCGGGCGTCATCGAAGTATTTTTGATTTTTGCGTTGTCTGTCGTGTTCTGGTTCGGCGGCCAGAACGTCATAGACGGAACATTAACGCCCGGCGAATTAATTTCTTTCATTGGTTATATCGCCTTCATGGTTCAGCCGATTCGAAGCATTATGAACGAAATGGGAGTTTTGCAACGCGGAATGGCATCAGCCGAACGCATAACCGATATGTTTGAAGTCCCGATTGAAAATTCAGAATCCAACGCCGGAACGGTCTATAAAAAAATTTCGGGCAATATAAAATTTGAACACGTCTATTTTAATTATGAAGATAATCAGGAAGTTTTAAAAGATATAAATCTGGATATAAAGGCCGGTGAAAAAATTGCAATCGTCGGCTCGACGGGGTCAGGGAAATCCACTATCGCCGATTTAATCCCAAGATTTTACGAGCCTGTTTCAGGAAGAATTTTAATCGACGGCCACGACATCAGAGAATTTAATCTCAAAGAGCTTCGTCAACAAATTGGAATCGTCCCTCAAGAGTGTGTTTTGATGAAGGGCACAATCGCTTTCAATATTGCTTACGGTCTTCACGACGTTGACATTAAAAAAATTATCGAGGCTGCAGAAATTGCCGACATTCGAGAATTTATAGAAAGTCTTCCAGATAAATATAATTCTGAAGTCGGAGAACGCGGTGTAACAATCTCGGGCGGTCAGCGTCAACGAATAGCCATAGCCCGCGCAGTCATTCGAGACCCGCGAATTTTAATTTTAGATGAAGCTACAAGTTCATTAGATACGGCCGTGGAACGTCAAGTTCAGAAAGCAATTAATCAAGCTATGCGTGGCAGGACGTCATTAATGATAGCTCACAGACTTTCAACAATTCGAGAGGCCGATCGAATTTTAGTTTTACAGGACGGGAATTTTATTCAAGCTGGGACCCACGACGAATTAATCAAAACCGGCGGGCTTTACGCTGATTTATGGAGAATGCAATATGGGGACGTTTCTTAAAAATTACATGCTCTATGTAACGGGGCGAAAAAAAAATTTTTTAATCAGCGCGATTTTTACGCCTGTTTCGTGGCTTATGGGCGCGACACTCTCAATTATGAATTTTCTTCGCGCTCACGGATTTTTGAAAACTGAAGAGCCGCCATTACCATTAATCAGCGTCGGAAATTTAACTTATGGCGGCACTAATAAAACTCCCTTCGTAAGAATGCTCGCCGAGTTCGCAATTTCAAAAAATATAAAAGTCGGGATCGTAACGCGTGGCTATTCTGGAAAGTCTAGCGACGTTTTAATAATAAGAAATGGCGAAGGCGAACGCTCAATCACTGGCGACGAACCGTTATTATTATCTCAAAAACTCCCTGACGTTCCTGTAGCTGTCGCGCGGCATCGTATGGACGGAGTAAAAGCTCTTAAATCTCAAGGCGTCGAATTAGTTATTGCTGATGACGCTTTCCAACATCGAAGCATGGGCCGCGACGTTGATATAGTTTTAATAGATTCTGTTTGTCCGTTCGGCTCCGGGAAATTAATTCCGGCGGGAATGCTACGCGAAAAAATTTCAGCTTTGAGGCGCGCCGATATTGTCGTGTTGACGAAATCGAAACGAGTATCACCGGACGAACTTGAAAAATTAAAATCGAAAGTCAGTGAGTTTATATCGCCGGAAAAAATTTTCACGTCTGAAATTAATCCTGACGGTTGGATTATGTTCAACGGCGGCGAAGCTCCTGTGAAAAATTCAAAAGTTTTTGCGTTCTCTGCTATCGGAAGCCCAGAAAGTTTTATTAAAACTCTTAACGAACTCGGCTTGACTGTAGACGGCTCAATGACTTTTCGAGATCATCACAACTACACGCCAGGCGACTTAAAAAATTTATATTCGACCGCAAAAAAATTAAATTCTGATTACGTCAGCTGCACAGAGAAAGATTTATATAACATGCCAAAATTCGGAAATTGGAATTTTGAAATTCCGCTTATCGTTCCGAAAGTCAAAGCCGAAGTAAACGAGCGCGAAAAATTTTTTAAAGTTCTGCGGGAAACTTTGCGACCGAAAATTATAGTTGCGTCTAACGGTTACGGCGAAGACGCTATAGGCGTTGTGCTCGCAAAAAAACTTCGTGAACGATTTCCAGATTCTGAAATTTCTGCTTTTCCGTTGGTCGGTCGCGGCGACGCTTACATTAAAGAAGGCTTCGCGGTGAAGTCTGCTCCGTCTGTAACGCCTTCGGGTGGCGTTTTGAAATATAGCGTGAAAGATTTATTTGGCGACATGCGCGCGGGATTGTTGCGTCATGTTCGAGCGCAGCTTAGCGACTGGAAAAAATTAGCCGGAAAAATTAAAACTCCTCTTTGTGTCGGAGATGTTTATTTAATTCTTCACACATTATGGGGAGCGGGAGCGCGTCCTATGTTTGTGGCAACGGCTAAGACAGTTTATTTAAGCGGACATTGGCGACTTGAAAAATTTTTGATTAACAAATTTACTTTGAAAACTTGGACTCGCGATTCAAAAAGCGCCGAGCAACTTGGAAGCAAAGCGATTTATTCAGGAAGTCCGATTATGGATTTATTGTACGAGGGCGAAAAATACGAGAGAGGAGAAATAATTTTACTTTTGCCCGGCAGTCGTGCACGCGCAAATAACGACGTGAAATTATTACTCGACGCTGCCGAACTCATGAACGCTTCAGGCGAAAAAAATTTCAGAATGATTCTTGCTCCGACTTTAGATTTTGAAAAATTTTTTGCGGCTTGCGATATTTACGGCTGGAAAAAATTTAATGACACTCTCGAAAAAAATTCTTTGATTATAAATTTAAGTTTTGAAAGCGTCGCGCGCTCCGTGAACGGCGTGAAGATTTTATTAGGCTTGGGCGGCACTGCTAATCAATTATGCGCGGGGCTAGGGATACCTGTGATTTCGATTGACGAGAAGGGCAAACGAGTTCAAAAAAAATTATTGGGCGACTCAGAAATTTTGGTCCCGGCAACTTCAAAGGATTTAGCCGAATGTGCTCTGAAAGTTTTGAATGACTCGGCCTTATATAAATTCATGAGCGACGCCGGACGAGAACGAATGGGACAGCCGGGCGCGCTCGATGACGTAATAAATTTTGCTTGTGAAAATCTCGGCTGGGACATTAAAAATAAAATTTATAAAACTCTTTCATAAAAAAAATTCCTCTCCATTGCGGGGAGGATTTAATTATCTTTAAAATTTGAAAACAATTCCCACAATCGCAGCTAAGAAAATCCAGAAGACCGGGTGTAATTTCTTCGTCGGCTTCACAAAATTCGTGCACACGATTAGAAAAACCGCTAGGCCAAGCGCAGGCCATTCAATTCGCTCCCATGATGATAAAGCATGAATATTATCATTTATAAAAGTTACGTGAGCGACAACGAAGCCTGCCGCAGTTATCATTGCGCAACTTGCTGGCCGGAGTCCATAAAACGCTCCGTTTACAAATTTATTATCATGAAACGCGTTCAAGAAAGCCGCGATTAATAAAATCACAATTATGCTCGGCGTTATTAATCCTAAAGTCGCGATAATCGAACCGGGGATTCCCGCCGTTAAATATCCAGAGTAAGTCGCCATGTTGATTCCAATCGGCCCGGGCGTCGATTCAGATACGGCGATCATGTCGGCCAACTGTTGACGCGAAAACCACGCCGTGCGGTCGGCAATGTCATAAAGAAACGGCAACGTCGCCATACCGCCACCAACTGCAAAAAGTCCCGTGTTAAAAAATTCCCAGAATAATTTTAAGTAAATCATTTTGCCCACACCTTTAAAATAATTCCTGCAAATCCTGCCGCGATTACAAATACAACCGGCGAAATATTAAACATGAACGAGCACGCGAGAATTATTAAATAAATTGCCATCGTCTTTATGTCGATTATAGATTTCTTGAAAAGTTTCAAGACCGCGTTAAAAATTAAAACGCAAACGCAAACTCGAATCCCTGCGAACGCATGTTTGACCCATTCGAGCGAAGAATAATATTCAATCACGCCGGCCAAGAGCGTTATTATCACGACTGACGGAAAAACTACTCCTAACGTAGCGACAACGCCGCCAAGATTTCCCGCGGTCTTGCGCCCGATAAAAGTCGCGACATTCACAGCGATAATCCCCGGCGTGCATTGTCCGATTGCGTAATAATCTGCGAGTTCTTCTTCGGTGCCCCATTTTTTATTTTCAACAATTTCGCGCTGAAGAATCGGAAGCATCGCATAACCGCCGCCGAAAGTTACAGCGCCCATTTTTGCAAATGTGATAAATAAATCAAATAATTTCTTCATGAAAAGTCTCCTTAAAATATTTTCAATATTATATCCCTCATGATTTCCCAACTTATATTTCCTAGTTTGCTTTTCCTAGTTGACAAAAATCAATGCCGGTGTAAAATGTGCAACGTGGTTCTGCGTGTATTACTTAGTTAAAGAATCAACAAAAAATTAAATTTAAAAATCCGAAAGGAGTGCTTTTGTTTTATGAAAAAGTTATTAGTTTTTACGTTAATTGTTTCATTGTTCGCCTGCACCTCTGGCGCATTGGCGTACACAACCGTTGGTGGCGACGAGCTCGTTCACTATCAACATCTGAAATCCTTGTCTAACCTTACTCCGGAGCAGCAGGAATTCGTTGATATTTATGATCAAAA
>CAJORD010000169.1 GCA_905236605.1 uncultured Synergistales bacterium
ATTTGGGGGTCAGTGATTTAGATTTTAATATAGAAAGTGAATTTTTACATGGATAACACGTGCAGAAAAATTTTTATAATTAAAAATAAAAAAAATGTAAAAAAATAATAGGGTGTGCTATAATTATCTCGCTAAATAAAATTTGTTATATAGCACATGGCTATAAACCGCCCTATTGTATGTTTTTTATTATACCATAAGGCGCGCGAAAATTGTCATGTGTATATTTCCTAATTTTTCGGCAAAAAAATTTTTTAGGAGGTATTTCCATGAAAAAGTTTTTATGCGGTATTTTTGCAGTAATGTTTATGATGTCGCTTGTGGGAAGCGCGGCCTTCGCAGATGATTATTGGATCGAACACGAAGGGACAGAAGACGATCCATATGTGATTGACTCGGTTCAGGATTTGAAAGATTTGCGCGACAGGGTCAATATTGGAACAGAGCGCGAAGATTTGTATTACAAGCTAGGATCGGATTTGAATGTTTCTGAAGTAACGGACTGGAAACCGATTGGCGTTGCGGCGAATCCATTTAAGGGACATTTCGACGGAGACAATTATAAAATTTCACTCAACATCACTTCCAGCCCGTATGGTGAAACCATAAATTGGCGCGGTGACTCGAAATATGTTAATTATGGTTATCGTACTGGACTTTTCGGTGTCGTATCTTCGACTGGTTACGCCGTCAAAAATCTCACAGTAGACGGCACTATTAAAGCTTCTCATGCTTACATAGGCGGAATTATTTCAAACTTGACGCAGGGACCGTCGAAAATTGCACTTCTAATGTAACCCTCGGGGACACTGGGTACCAGTCCGGCGGCATCATCGGAGAGATGACAGGCGGAACTGTGAAAGACTGTAGCTTCACCGGAATGATTAAAGAAAGCGTTTATGGCTATATTGGCGGTATCGTCGCATATATGACGGGCGGCAATATTGAAAACTGCACCACAAAAGCGAATATCGAAGAAGGCAGCTTTGGTAATTTAACAGGTTACTGCGGCGGTATTGTGGGATATGCGCAGACGGCAAATATTAAAAATTGCAAATTCTCAGGGAATTTAAAAAGTACTTCTACATATGCGAACGACCCCGACTACACTGGCGGAATCGTTGGCTATCTTAATAACGGAAGCACAGTAGAAGATAATACTGTCGAGAACGCCATAATCACCGGTTCAACATATGGAGCGACTGGCGGAATCGTCGGACTTTTATATGCTAATTCAACCGTCAAAAATAATACTTCATACGCCCAAATTCTCGGCGAAAGTCAACAGCACGGCGGTATAATCGGAAAAGTCGAAGCCGCTACATACACAAGCGAGGGCAATAAGTATCAAAACGATTCATACGGAATTGGCTACGACTCTGACGGAAATCCTAGCAATAATGGCTGCGAAAAAATCGTTCAAGCAATCAAAATCACAACGTCTTCATTAACGGCAGCTTACGCAGAAACAGCTTACAGCTTCACTCTTAAAACGGACGCAACCGAAGGCACTAGCGTATCGTGGTCGATGGCGAACGGCACAACGCTTCCTAGCGGTCTCAATCTTGGAGCAGCTACCGGCGTTATTTCTGGAACTCCTCAAAGAGCCGGCGAATATACTTTCACTGTTCGAGCCAGCACAGGCGGCGAGGCGGTAACAAAAGAATTAAAATTGAAAGTCAATCTCGTAATTAAAACGTCCTCGCTTGAAAGTGGAACGGTTGATGAAAATTATTCGCAGACGTTATCAGCGGCAGGTGCGTCAAACGTAACATGGTCATTGAAAGCTGGCGATACTCTTCCGGCGGGGATTTCCCTGTCTGGTGGAAGAATTTCCGGAACGCCTGAAGAAGCTGTAATAGGAAAAACTTTCACAGTAATCGCAAGTGCCAACGGAGTAACGGCCGAAAAATTATTAACTCTTTCAATCAAAGCCTCGGAAGATGAAAATATAATCGTTCCAACGATCGCGATAACAACGATGTCGCTTCGCTCTGGTGTTGTCGGTCAAGCATATAACGTTACATTATATTCAAGCCCGTCCGGCGCAACTTGGGGAATAGACTCGGGGCGCTTGCCTTCGGGACTTTATCTTAATTCATCGACGGGAAGAATTTACGGAACTCCAGAACTTGCAGAAGCTCCTGAATTTACAGTGAAAGCAGCAAAAACAGGTTACACGGAAGTTACAAAGACTTTCACAATCACGATTGAAGCCAGCACTATAAACAACAATACAAACGATTATCACCCCGTCAATGAAGACCCTTCACAGACAAACACGGTGCCGTTAAGCAGCTCTGGTTCTGGTTGCGAAACCGGCTTCGGAATTTTCGGACTTGCTGCACTAGGCTTGTTAATTCGTAAACATTCAAAATAAATTTGCTACAACAATACACGCAAGGAATAATTCTCTCGCTTAGGCGGGGGAATTATTTTTTATGCTTTCTTTCATTTTTGCGAGTTTAGTTTAATAATGATTTACTTGAAAAATAATTTATAATGCTAAAATCACTTCAAATCTGAAGGGGGAAATTAAAATGAAGCAACTGATGCAGGGAAACACCGCCGCCGCTCGTGGACTTTATGAAGCTGGCTGTTGTGTTGCATCAAGTTATCCCGGCACTCCTAGCACAGAAATCACTGAAGAGGCCGCGAAATTTAATGAAATCTATTGCGAATGGGCGCCTAATGAAAAAGTCGCAATGGAAACCGCTTTTGGTGCAGCTCTCGCAGGCCGCAGGAGTTTTTGCGGAATGAAGCACGTAGGCTTAAACGTCGCAGCCGATCCTTTGTTCACAGTTTCTTACACTGGCATTAACGCCGGCATGGTCATTTGTGTAGCCGATGATGCCGGTATGCACTCGTCGCAGAACGAACAAGACTCGCGACATTATGCCCGCGCCGCTAAATTGCCAATGCTTGAACCGTCGGATTCTCAAGAGGCTCTCGAATTTTTCAAAAAGGCTTATGAAATTTCCGAAGAATTTGACGTTCCTGTAATCGTGAAGATGTGCACACGAGTAGCGCATTCGCAATCTCTAGTCGAGATCGGAGAACGTGAAGACGATATCGAAGTCCCTTATGAAAAAAATATTGCCAAGTACGTCATGATGCCCGGCAACGCAATTAAGCGACACCCGATTATCGAAGAACGAATGCGGAAATTAAAAATTTATTCAGATTTTTCAAAAATGAATCGCTTCGACGACGGCAAAAGCAACAAAATCGGAATCATAACGTCGTCAACTTGTTATCAATATGTAAAAGAGGCGTGCGGAGATTTATATCCTGTCTTCAAAATCGGAATGGTGTGGCCGCTGCCGGACGAAAAAATTAAAGAATTTGCGAAGGCCGTCAGTCGTCTTGTGATTGTCGAAGAGCTTGACCCGTTCATCGAAGAATATTGCAAATCGCTTGGCATTAAGTGCGAAGGCAAAAATTTATTCCCTGTTGAAGGCGAATTAAATCAAAACATAATCGCGCAAAAATTATTAAACGCTAAGACCACAGGTAAAAAACTTGATGAAAAAATTCCGCCACGTCCTCCCGTCATGTGTGCAGGCTGTCCACATAGAGGACTTTTCTACACGTTGAACAAAAATAAATGCACTGTCCTTGGCGATATTGGCTGCTACACTCTCGGAGCTGTTGCGCCGTTGTCGGCTATGGATATGACGCTTTGCATGGGAGCTTCAGTCAGTGCGCTTCACGGATTTAATAAAGCTCTTGAAAATTACAACGGCGGGAGCCCCGCTGGCAGCGAAAAAATTAAAAACGTCGTTGCGGTCATCGGCGATTCAACTTTCATGCACTCGGGAATGACAGGACTTGCTAACATTGCTTACAATCAAAGTAAATCCGTCGTAATCATTCTCGACAACTCTATAACCGGCATGACCGGCCATCAGCAGAATCCCACGACCGGATTTAATATCAAAGGCGACCCGGCAGGAAAAATTAATCTTGAAAATCTTTGCCGCGCTATGGGCTTCAATCGCGTCCGCGTCGTTGACCCTTATAACTTGAAAGAGTGCGAAGAAGCTTTGAAAGAAGAACTTGCCGCCGATGAATCAAGCGTGATAATCTCGCGTCGTCCGTGCGCGTTACTTAAATATGTAAAACACAAGCCGCCTTTGAAAGTCAACGAAAATAAATGCGTCGGCTGTAAATCCTGCATGAGAATCGGCTGCCCGGCTCTTTCGATTAAAGATAATCACGCTCATGTCGATTCGACTTTGTGTGTCGGCTGCGGAGTCTGTGAACAGCTTTGCAAGTTCGACGCGTTCGAGAGCACAGCTAAGGAGGGCGAGTAAACATGACCACGAAAAATATTATGATTGTCGGCGTTGGCGGTCAAGGCAGCGTTCTTGCAAGCAAATTATTAGGGCACTTGCTCACGACACAAAATTTTGATGTCAAAGTCTCCGAAGTCCACGGCATGAGCCAGCGCGGCGGCAGCGTCGTTACATACGTCAAGTACGGCGACAAAGTTTACTCTCCCGTCGTTGAGAAGGGCGAAGCAGATTTCATTGTGTCGTTTGAAATTTTAGAGACG
>CAJORD010000170.1 GCA_905236605.1 uncultured Synergistales bacterium
ACGAGCCAGATGGTTCGCACAATCAAGTACTTCTCAGAGCTTAAATAACATAATTTTGAGTTTTCAGCTCCTGCCCACAAACGGACGGGAGCTTTTTTATTGAGGCAACGCGGGGGAGGGGAGGTAAAAAACTTCAGGACTTTTCGATTTTAGTCCACGGATCTGAAATTTTTCCATGCGCCCCAAATTAGCGTTTTCTGTGCGATGGCGCTTTTCATTTTGCGTTATAATACTTCCAAAATCACGAACAGGAGATGAAAATTTTCATATGAAATTACTTCTCGGCCTTATTGTTTTTTTGTCATCAATCGCTCTTTGCTCGGTTCTTCATATCGCGAGCAATGTTTTTATTCCGCTCGTCATTGCGTGGTTTATTCTTCAAATGTTAAGACCCGTAATTCAGATTGGTAAAACTTTAAGGCTAAACGCGTGGCTTAATGTCATTCTCGTGTTCTCGATTCTTACGTGCATCGGGCTTGCGGGCTTCAAATTTCTTGCGGCTCAAGTCGTTGAATTTGGTGCCGTTTACGCGCGCTACTCGGATAAGTTAATAGAATGGTTCGCGAACTTGATGCAAATTCTCAGCGTACCGTCGGAAGCCGTCAAGAATTTCAACTGGCTAGGACTTCTTCGTGACAATGCCAAAAATATTTCATCTTTAATAATCGCGCTTTCAAGTAAATTCGTGATGACGTTCGTTTTTTTAATGTTTATGTTAGTCGAAGCGCCGTATCTCGATGAAAAAATCGAAAAGGCGTTCGGACATAATGCTAGGCGCGTGAAAAAAATTCTTTTCACAATCTCCGAACAAGTTAGCCGATATTTAGGCACACTTGCGCTTATCAGCTTCGCGACGGGCGTTTGTGCATGGATAGCGCTAACGCTGCTTGATGTTCAACTTGCTGCGGGCTGGGGAGTTTTGACATTTTTATTAAATTTTATTCCGACTGTCGGCTCAATAATTGCGACAATTCCGCCAGTGGTCATGTCTATAATTCAATTTTCGCCGGGACTTTTTAAGCCAGCTATGGTGCTGCTGTCGCTGACGGCCATTCAGGTTACAATAGGCAATATAATCACGCCCAAAGTAGTCGGAGATCGTCTCGGCGTTAGTCCTGTTGTAATTTTGCTTTCCTTGTTGCTCTGGGGAATGATTTGGGGAATACCGGGCGCGCTGCTATCTACGCCGATAATTTCGATTATAAAAATCGTTTGCGAAAATATCCCGAGTCTTCACTCAATCGCAGTTTTAATCGGAAGTGGCGAGGCCGTGCGAAAAATTCCAGCGCAAACCCCACCCAAGACACAAAAAAAAGTTGACGTCGTTACAAGCGTAAAATCACGAATAGCTAATATCGCCGACGCAGCAGCGCACAAACATAAAAAGGGAAAATAATTAATTGAAGGGGGAAAATTTTTATGGCTGTAAATCTTCGTGGCAGAAGTTTTTTAACGCTCATGGACTTCACGCCCGACGAAATAAATTATTTGTTAAACCTGGCAGCGGATTTGAAATCAAAGAAGCGCGCCGGCATTCGCGGAAATTCTTTAGCGGGCAAAAATATTGCGCTTTTGTTTGAAAAATCTTCAACGAGAACTCGCTGCGCTTTCACAGTCGCTTGCAATGACGAAGGAGCTTTCCCAGAGTATCTCAACAAAAATGACATTCAGCTTGGGGCAAAAGAAGACGTCAAAGACACCGCGCGCGTATTAGGCCGAATGTTTGACGGAATCGAGTTCCGCGGATTCAAACAAGAAACCGTTGAGGACTTAGCAAAATATTCCGGTGTCCCGGTCTGGAACGGATTAACGGACGTTGACCACCCAACGCAAGTTCTTGCGGACTTCCTAACGCTCAAAGAAAATTTTGGAAATCTTCGCGGCCTAACTCTCGTTTATCTTGGCGACGGTCGTAACAACATGTCTAACGCTTTAATGATCGGTTGCGCAAAAATGGGAGTTAATTACGTCGTGTGTTCACCGAAAGAGCTTGAGCCGGATTCAAATTTGCTTGCGAAGTGTCGCGAAGTCGCTAAGCACTCTGAAATTACGATCATCAATGACCCTCGCGAAGCCGTGAAGGGCGCGGACGCTCTTTATACTGACGTTTGGGTATCGATGGGCGAAGAAGCATTGAAAGAAGAACGTTATAAAATTCTTCGTCCGTGGCAAGTTACTTCGGATTTAATGAACGCAACCGGCAAAGACACGACGATTTTTTTACATTGTCTTCCGGCGGTCAAGGGCGCAGAAGTTACGGAAGAAGTTTTTGAGAGTGAAGCCTCGAAAGTTTTTGACGAAGCCGAGAACAGATTACACACGATTAAGGCCGTCATGGTAGCGACGCTTGGAAATTAATGAAAACAAGTCTTAATGCTAACGAAAGAGTTCCAAAATCAGATTTTAGAATCGAACTGCGCGGACGGCTTGACAGTCTGAACGCGCAAATTATTTTTTTTCAAGCTCATTCAGACAACGAAGAATTTATAAACGATCTCGAAGAAGTCCGGAACGTAATTATAAGTCTTCAAAGCTGCGAAGCATGTGAAAAAATTTTTGACAAGATTTTAATTTTATGGGAACTTAGTGAAAATGAAATTCACGAACGCTCGCACAATCCGAAAAAATTTTATGGCAAAGGACATTTGTTATTAAATTTCAAAATGGGACGAGAAGCTTCAGAGATAAATTTTTTGCGAACTCTTGTGCGTGAAACTGAGATTTGCGCGTGCCGAGCCTTTAATGACACTGACACTTATAAAATTATTCACGTGTTAAACAGATTGAGCAGCGCACTTTACATTTTGACTTATAAATACATTCCCGAAGATTTTAATCGCGACACAGAAAAATTTTTTGCAAAATAAAAGCGGAGAGTTCTAAAATAAAACTGCTCCGCCTAAATTTTTATTCTTTTGCTAAATATTTGAAGAAGAACGAATTTTTATAATCGTACGCAAAAAAATTATCTTTGCACATTTTTATTATTCTGTGTTCGTCCGTTCTGATTTTGCCCAAAGTGTAAACTTCTTCACGCAAAAGTTTTATTGTTTGAGCTTTCTGCATTAATGAAGTCGGCAGCAAATTATTTTCTCTCAAAACATGCACAGCAGTGAAAATTACGCTTCGATTAATTTCTGTTACAGGAGTGTATGCGCCAATCGCAAGAGCCAGAACCAAAATAATTTTTCTTTTTCTCAAGACCGCGTTTTCTTCAAAGAGAAATTTTAAAACGAAAATCATCAACACAAATAATGTGCTTATCGTTGCTCGCATTATAAGATTTCCATCGAATGTATAAATTGGAAACAACAGAAGCTCAATCAGGACTACATAATAAAAATTATATTTCGTTGCAGTCTTCCCCATAATCAACAAATACGCTCCGAATTCAAGAAATACAAAGAGTACATACGCACTGAGTCTTAGAAAATCTTTGATAACAAAGTAGAAGGGCTTGTCTTGAGCGCCGTTCCCCATAATATAAAAACTTCCAAAAATTATTGCAATCGTCAATGGGAGCAAAATATTTTGAAGCGTGAATGCGTCGCGACATTTTTTGTGAAGTTTGAACGCTGACCACAAAGCAAGCGGAATCATTCCGAAAATTGCCCACGCCGAATAAGCAAATGTCAATGATGAAAGAGCAAGGGAATTTTTATTGCTTCGGACTTGTAAAAACAAAATCACTATCAGCCACACCGGGACAGATTGATTAAAAACCCAGAATAATTGCGTTGTATTTGCGGAATATTGAAATATCAGGGGCCACCATTCCAAGTGACAATAAATTAGTGATTTAAATTCTATCGCGGCATTTATTTTTGTTATCGCAACGAACGCATGACTGCACAAAAATCCTATGATATCCATTCCGGAGAAAAAAATAAAAACCGCTAAAATTATATACGAAGTTTTCTTGAAATATCGGAACAGATTATATGTAATCAAAAAAACTCCAAGCACTGTGTAAAAATATAAAATTACATTACGGCTAAGTTCATTTAATACGAAAATTTTTGAGAGAAGCGCAGGCGGGAGCCAATATGTAAGATAGTATGAAAATGCTACTGTGTCAGAGCCTGTTATAGCTTTCACGGCGTCGCTTTGTTGCGATAAGTCATACACAATCGGCCATTTATAATCGCATAAATCACGGTAAATTGGATTTCTTGCTATATGATCAAAATTTTGATACATGAAGCTGCCGATGCCGGACATGAAACACCAAACAACCAAAATTAAAATTGTAATTAGCCAAAATTTTGTATTTTCATGTTTGAATAAATTTATATTTTCGGCTGAAAGTTCTTGATACAACTTCAATGCGAAGTAAAAGAGAACGCAAGACGCTGGAATCGAAACATAAAGCGTTACCCCCCCCAAGATAAAAATTGCAATCGGGATTGTGATATAAGAGATTGATAACACAGTGAGGATTTTATCTGAATAAGAGCGCGACATAAAAAACTCCTTTCAACAAAAAGCGGAGAGTTCTAAAATAAAACTGCTCCGCTAAAATTCATGACTTAAATTTCACTTGCGAGATTTTATATTAAAATTACTTTCCTGCTAAGTACTCATTTATGCTAGCTGCTGCACGTCTGCCCTCGCCCATCGCAAGAATGACTGTTGCAGCGCCTAAAACGATATCACCACCAGCCCACACGCGAGGAATGTTTGTCTTTTGATTTTCATCAACGATGATATTTCCGCGCTTGTTGACTTCAAGAGTTGGAGTTGTCTGTTTCATCAACGGGTTCGATTCGTTGCCGAGAGCTACGACTGCCGCGTCAATGTCAAGAACGTGTTCCGTTCCCGGAATTGCTACGGGCTTGCGACGTCCTGAAGCGTCAGGTTCGCCGAGTTCGTAATTAAGAAGCTCAACGCCGATTAATTTGCCTTTCTCATCGCCAATAAACTTCGTCGGGTTCTCAAGGAAATGGAAATCGACGCCTTCTTCAATCGCGTGAGCGACTTCTTCGGCTCTTGCGGGCATTTCGGCACGTGTTCTTCTGTAGACGCAGTAGACTTTTTCTGCGCCAAGTCGTAAAGCCATTCTCGCACCGTCCATAGCAACGTTACCGCCGCCAAAGACTGCTACTCGCTTTGCGTCATAAAGTGGCGTGTCAGCGTGTTCACGGTCGTAAGCTTTCATTAAGTTTGCTCGCGTCAAGTACTCGTTCGCGCTGAAGACTCCGATTAAGTTCTCGCCCTCGATACCTAAGAACTTCGGGAGGCCCGCTCCTGTTCCGATAAATGCGGCATCATAGCCTTCACGGTCAAGTAACTGCTCAAGAGTCTCTGTGCGTCCTACGAGGAAACTCGTTTTGAACTCAACGCCCATTTTCTTTAAGTTTTCAACTTCTTTTGAAACGATCGCTTTCGGAAGTCTGAACTCCGGAATACCGTAGACCATGACGCCGCCGGTTTTCTGGAAAGCCTCGAAGACTGTAACGCTGTGGCCGGCTCTGCGAGTGTCTGCTGCGACCGTCAAGCCTGCGGGGCCTGAACCGATTACAGCAACTTTCTTGCCGGTGTCAGGCGCAGGAGTCGGGACGGTGATTTTGTTGTTTGCGCGTTCCCAGTCGGCTACGTAACGCTCAAGACGTCCGATAGCTACGGCCTTCTCGGGCGACTTCATCATTTTTCCGACGGTGCAGAAGCTCTGGCACTGTTTCTCCTGCGGGCATACACGACCGCAGATAGCCGGGAGCAAGTTTGTTTGTTTAATCGTATCAACAGCAGCTTTGAAATCGCCGTTTTGAATGCAAGCGATAAATTCCGGAATTGGAACTCCGACCGGGCAGCCCTTCTTACAAGGCGCACCGCCGCACTGAATGCAGCGTTCGGCTTCAACGCGAGCTTGCGTTTCAGTGTAGCCCAAAGCAACTTCTGACATATTGTGAGCTCTTACCATTGGCTCTTGAGAAGGCATTTCCTGCGGAGGAATTGAAGTTCTGTCTTTCGGCGTTAATTTCGTTCCGGCGGATTTCTTAGCTTCTAAGTCCTGCCAAAATTTTTCGGCTTCGGCCTGTAACATTTCTGTAGTTTTGTGTTCACTCATGATTAAGCACTCACCTTTCCTGCGTCAAGTCCAACTCGGCACTTGTGGTCGGCTTCTCGCTCTTTGTCTTTGAAAGCCGTCATTCTCTGCATCATGTTATCGAAATCGACTTCGTAGCCGTTAAACTCAGGGCCATCGACGCATACGAATTTTGTTTCGTTGCCGACTTTGACACGGCAACAGCCGCACATGCCTGTTCCGTCGATCATGATTGTGTTCAATGATGTTGTAATCGGTACTCCGAACGGACGCGCCGCAGCGACGCAGAATTTCATCATGATAGCCGGGCCGATTGAAACTATCTCGCTGACTTTTTCTTTCTCGCAAAGTTCTTTCAGCGGCTCAGTAACAACTGCCTTGCGACCGTAAGTGCCGTCGTCAGTAACAACGATTAACTCGTCCGAAGCGGCTCTCATCTCGTCTTCAAAGAATAATAATTCTTTCGTTCTCGCGCCGATGATCGTAACGACTTTGTTGCCGATTTTGTGATTAGCCTGAACGATCGGGTGAAGCGGAGCTATACCGATGCCGCCGCCAACGCATACGATAATTCCGTCTTTCTTTTCGATATGCGTGGGCTTGCCAAGCGGTCCGACAAGGACAGGAACAGAGTCGCCGACGTTGAAAGTCGCGGCAAATTTTCTTGTTGTAGCTCCGACGGTCTGGAACACGATAGCGATCCAACCTTCTTCGGCGTTGGCATCAGCGATTGTCAACGGGATTCTTTCTCCGTATGTTTCATCAATCTGGAAGATAATAAACTGCCCGGCTTTACGGTTGCGAGCGATTTCGGGTGCTTCGACTTTGAAATAATAAACGCTCTGGTCTCTTTCTTTGTCGTAAGAGAGCTGGCGTTTCTCAAGTATCTTATGCAAAAAATTTTCCCCCTCATTAAAATTTTGATTACCTGAATCATAGACAAGTAAAATAATAAGACAGAATTGTTTTTAAGGCAAGAAAATTTTACTCGCAAGTCGCGAAAATGAAATCGTGATTCTAATTTTAAAATCGTCTTCGTAAAGTTTGGGAACTGCTGAACAAAATCAGATTTTTATATTTTTATAGTTAAAAAAATTAACAGCTCTGCCTCAAATTTGAAAGGCGAAACTGTTTTTATTGACATTATATTTATATCATTAATGAGTTAGTCTCAAGATTCTTTCAAGCTGTCCGGGATTATCACCGTTACGACTGTTCCGCCGCCGTCATTTGGAGTTATCGTCAGGCTTCCTCCGCACATGATTTCTAGCCTTTGCTGAATGTTTTTAAGCGCGGTATGCGGTTCGCTGTCTTCGGCAGGGTCAAAGCCCTTACCATTATCCGCAACGATAATTTCGCTGGCGGAATCAGTTTTTCGAGTCCTTATGGAAATTCGGAACGGGCCGGCATACGGATTTCTGCCGTGCTTGATTGCGTTCTCAACGATTGGCTGTAAGGTCAGCGGCGGCACTCTAAATAATTTATGCGGTATGTCATAATCAACAAAAAGGCTGTCTTCATATTGGGCTTGCTCTACAGCAAGATAAGCGCGCGTGTGTTCCAGTTCCGAAGAAAATGGAATTGGCGTGGCGCTCGCAATGGCGGTAAAATTTTTGCGCAAGTATGTTGTAAAATCCATGATGACCTGACGGGCAAGTTGTGGATTTTGACCGCAGAGGCAATAAATACTCGTCATTGTGTTATAAATAAAGTGCGGGCGCATTTGCAAAACCATGATGCTGGCGCGTTGATTGGCGATTTCACGCTGACGGTTCAAATCTTGTTCTATCTGGTCGGAAAGTATGAGGCTGTACATTGACAGGGCTGCGATTACAATGCTGACATCTATTAACGGGTAAAGTTCTATGAACATATCCACTACCAGCACGCACGTTATAGGCAAAAGCGTAATTAAAAAACTTATAAATGCTTTATGTGAAAGACGTTTCCGCCAGCGCACCATTCCTGCGACAGTAAGCAGCATTACCATAATCATTGGCATTAACAGGACAGAACTCCAAGACCCGCGATAATATTTACCATCAGGCATGAAATAGTAAAAAATTTCGCTGAACGGAGAAACTGCAAGCATGACAATAAAAACTCCCCACAATGCCAATACGGCATGAAAGAGTTTATTTGAGAACACGTCTTCACCGCAACAGTGTATCAGATAAGCCGTCATCATTAACGGAGCAATAGAGAGCAGCACGGATTCCAAAATAATCATGAGATACAT
>CAJORD010000171.1 GCA_905236605.1 uncultured Synergistales bacterium
ATTGAGGTCCTAAATTTCTTCGACCGGTGCGAACGGAAAATTTCATTAAGTCCGAAATCGTTATCGTAATTTATGACACTGCCGGAGATTTTCCCGTCCTCAAGTCCCAAAATATAAACGCCGCTCAATTTCACATTATAATTTTCTTCAAACAGAGCCGCATAAACTGAAAGTTGAAGACCGCAGAAAAATTTTTCAATTTTATCGACGTTCCATGAATAATTTTCTATGTCGGTCATGGAGTTTTCGGAACTTTCGCTTGAACCTTCTTTGTAATCGGCAATAAAGGCGACCCGCTCACCGTCGGGCGCTCTTAAAATTTCGATTCTGTCGCACTGACCCAGGAACGTGATGCCGTCTTTGTGAATTTTTAATTGAGCTTCGTCTTCAAGCAAAATTTTTTCGTGAGTATAGCCGATATCGTGAAGTCTATTCAAAATATCATTCTGAAGCCTGGTCAATCGTTCGACACGAAATTTAATGCCACTTAATTTTCTTTTCAATCTAAAATCATGAATTAGTCGCGAAAAATTTTTATAGTCTTCAATTTCGACGCCGTAATAATCCGGACTTGTCAATCTGTTCCACTCGTCATTAGCGAGTTTATAAAAATCCTGCTTCGTGTTGATTCGATAACGCCGCCAAACTCGCTCCCAAAATTTGTGAAGCATAAGTCCCCATTCGATTTGATTTACGATTTCCATGTTTTGTGGATATAAATTTGCTTGTTTCTCTTGCCACCATAAGAACGGACAGCTAAGCAGCTTGTGAATGTCGCTTGCGCCCACCGCGTTAGCCGTTTTGAAAATCACTGGAGGCTTCCTAAAAATATCTTGCGAAGGGTCGATTTTGGGAAATATAAATCCGTCCGAGCCTAAAAAAATTTTTATTTCTGCAGAGTTTTCAGCGTCTTCAATCGTCCATGGCATTTCTTCGCAAAATTTTTCAAAGAACGGTGATTCAGAGAGCGGACGGCCTTCTTCGTCGAGTTCGGGACGTGAAATCACCGTAACACGTTCGCCACTTTGAACAAGACGACGGAATAAAGCTTCATGCTGCGCGGCTTTATCGACGTTTGAAGGGAGATATGCTTTCTTCGCGGCGAGTTTCTCACGTTCGGCAGTCCCGAGCAACGGAGAAGAATTTACATTTGCTGACCACGTTTTTTGAGTTACGTCCGTCATAATCCAAACGGGGAAGAAAGAAAGCACCGGCGGCGTACCTGCAAAGACCCTCACGGCGTTAGAAATTTGCAACGGCGCACGAGTATTTGTGTTTGCGCACCATCGTTCGAGAAAGTCGAAAGCCTCATCATTCTTTAATTCTTCGGTTTGAACGGCGCCGAGGTCCGGCAGTAACTCACTAAGCGCTAGGACTTTCCCACTTATTGTTTCGATGGCGCTAGCTGTAATTCTCAAAGTCTCATCGAGTTCAGGAAATTTGGCTATAGCTTTATTATCGAAACGAGAGAGCCATAAACCGTCAGCCGTCAAGAAATTGTAGAACGCGCTCATGATTTTTTCGGGCTTGCTCGCATGTGAAAGAAATTCGCAAAATTTTTTTATGGCCTGAATAGCAAGTAACGCAATTTTGAAAACGTCCTTCAAATTTTCATTTTCATCTTCGGCGCAGGCTTTCAAATAATTTTCCCAGCCGTCAAGACCAGAGCAACCGACTTTATAAGCGCGAATGACGGGGAAGCGATTTCCGGCGAAGCATGGCTGAGTTAATAACATAGCTGTTTCATAAGTCGGGAAATTTCGCGAATTAAGATGACGGATCGCCGCTAAAATTTTGCCCGGCAACGTCAAGTTTATTTGAACACCTGAAACAAAATCATAAGGCACGCCGTAACGTTCAAACGCTTCTGCAAAAGTCGCTTCGCGTCCGCGCTCAATCATGATTCCGACTTCGTCAAAGTTTTCAAACTCGATTTTCTTTAACGCAAGACTTCGCGCTATGACTTCAGGCTCAAGCCCCGGCTCTGCAACATGAATTTTTATAATTTTTCCTGTCGATTTCTCTAAAGGCGAGCTGACACCACGGAGCTGAAGTTCTGCGTCGTGAAAAGATTTCAAATTTGTTTCCGGCTTCAACAAAACGATTTCGACACAACGATCTCGCAACGCTCCAACGAGTTCAAGCTGCGCGTGAGTGAACGACAGAAAGCCACCGAAGACCATCACGAACTCACGGCCCCAAGATTGATTTCTGATTATCTCTTCGAGTGTCGCTGTACAAATTTGCGCGCTGTCGAGAAGGTCGTATTGCTTCAAATATTCAAGATAGGCCGAATAAACTCGTGGCAACAAAAATTCCGACGCGTTAAAACTCTCGGGATTAAAATCGAGTTGTTCAGGCTTGACAGATTCGTTTAGAAGCTCACGAATATCGCGCGAAAGAATACTTAAAAATCCCGGTCGCGTCAGGCCGGGCAGAGTTTGGACTTTATAAGGAAATTCAGCGAGAATTTTTTTTAAGATTGAATTTAAGATTAATAAATGGTCCGGCGGGGATAAAATTTTTTTTCGCGTTCCGTGTTTGTCAGCGATGTCTTTATAAATTTCGTCCCAAGTCCAGAGATTTTCACTTTGAATTTTTTTATCTGGCCACCAAAATTTGTCATTAATCGACGGGACAATAAAACGAAAGTCTCCGGGAAAATTTTTTTTAATTTCGTCAATAAGTCCGACGATTCCGGAGACGTAATTATATGCAAGAACTGTAAGAGCCATGATTTAATTTTTAATTTTTATTTTCAGTTTGTGATTTTTCTTTTAGTTCTATAAATTTGCTCATAAGCCGGAAATCATCTTGACGAAGATTTTTGCCAGCCTTGAATTTTTTCCAGTCTTCAAATAAATTTCGTTTTCTTAAAAAATTCACGTGTGCCGTATAAATCGTTTCGCGCCATAAGTCGCTGAATGATTTCGTGTTTTCAGGCATTGCAACTCCTCCTAAAATTTTTTAGCCGTCGCCGAACATTCCCAAAATATCAGAAAGATCCACGGC
>CAJORD010000172.1 GCA_905236605.1 uncultured Synergistales bacterium
ATGATGCTTGAACATATGGTTGACACAGTTTTGAATTTTTCTGGTGAAGGATATTCAGCTTATCGAATGTTGCGAGCTGTCAAAAATCGTTACGGAAGCACGGACGAGCTTGGAGTTTTTGAAATGCGCGAAGACGGTTTAATGCCTGTTACGGACAAGAGCGGCTTATATTGGAACAGAGATGACTCTGCTGTGCCCGGTGTCGCTATGACGATAGCCCTTGAAGGCAACACGCCCTTGGCCGCAGAGATTCAAACTTTAGCGGCGCGGACGGTCTTTCCATATCCACGCAGGACTTCACGCGGAATTGAATTAAATCGTTTTCAATTATTAACCGCCGTTATAGATCGCCGTTGCAGTATTTCGACGAACGTCCACGATTTATATATAAATGTCGCGGGCGGTTTGAGTTTGCAAGACCCTTCGGCGGATTTACCGGCTTGTGCGGCGATAGCGTCAGCTTTGAAGAACGTAGCTTTGCAGCCCGGGACATGTTGGTTAGGAGAAGTCGGACTTGCAGGCGAGATTAGACCGGTTACAAGAATCGACATGAGATTAAAAGAAGCTGCGCGATTAGGATTTCACACGGCTATAGTAAGTTCGCGAGAACAAATTAAATTTTCAGGGATTAAAATTATTCGCGTCTCTCATATTGATGAAGCGCTTGCGGGGATTTTGCTCAAAGAGTGAAAAAATTATAATTTCTATTTCTCTTCTTCATGTTTTAAATATCCATATATGCTAGCGTTATAAAGAAAAACAGCTCGTTCGGCATATTCTCTTGCGTCTTCTTCACAGTCTTGATGATAATATTCGCAAAAATTTTTTTCGCTGTTTTTATAATTTTCGAGTTCGTGTGCGTAAATCGCCGCCTTCTGAAACATTTTAAGTTTTTTCACGCTGTCATCGGCTGCCTTAAATGCGTCGGCCATGCGATATTGGTAACTGTGATACGCCTCGTGACACAAAGTGTCCAACAACATATAAGGCTCAGCATAAAGAAGGCTGTTCATGTTTATAATAATTTCGCGGCTCTTGTCGTTGTAGCTCCCTAATAATCTGTCTTGAAGATTCGCGGAAGTTACATTTAATTCATAAGGCAAGCCTAATTTTCCTTGCTCAATGTTCGCAACAACTTGAAGAACGTCCAAACGTTCTTGCGCGGTCAAAGAATGCCAATTGTTTTTATGAAGTTTTACTAAAATTTTCATGTTGTGAGCCATCGACTGTTTCTCAATATCTTGAGCTTTTGTGGGTGGAACTTCAGATTTCATAATGCCGGACGAAAATGCAATGTTGATTCCCGACATCAGTATGATTACAAAAAGTCCGAGTCCAATAAATTTTTTTGTAGAAGACACGATTTTTGAAAAGACTTCGTTAAATTGCCTAGTGTACACAACTCTAAAAAATATTACTAAAAATGCGTATAATAGTGAAACTATTGCAGCGATAGAAAGGCTTTTTATAATCAAGGATTTTCTGATGTCAAAATATGTGAGCAAAGTGTAAATTCCAAAACCGTATACAAGATTAAAAAATATGCTAACATTGTTACGCTCTCATTTCATTGTAAACAGAATGCCACACACGCACGAAATAGCCAATATAGAGCCCAGAATCATTTTAGATTCAGTAAATGAGTACGCTTTCAAACATCTGAACAAAGTATTTTTATACCAAAGCCACGATATAAACCCCCAAGTTACATGTTCAAACATATATTCAAATGGTTCAAGAGTATTGTTATTTCGCATTTCTTTTTGTATCAAATGAACTGTCAGAAATTGATTTTAGCGACGACGAACTGTTGCCACCAATGCGATTCCCTAAGAGAGGCTCATGAAGTATTAATTCTGCATATGGAAGCATGAAACGGCTGTGATTACTGGACTTAAATAATAATGCACTCATACTATAAGCTCGTCTAATACAATACATTCTATTTGGTGCCTTCGATGATTGTATTACTTGTACGTTCATTATTATTTTCCTACTGTTGTATATAAAGATAAAATCAAATGTCGCGGGAGTTTTATGGCTATAAAATCGATATTATTTCAGGTCCATAATGTTCAAACATAATACAAGGGCCGTCAATGCTTTCTTGAACAAGTTCAGGTGTCGGAATGATTCCGCCTGCGCAGTTGACATAGACTCTGTAGAGAATTTCGCCAGAGCGCTCATTAAAAAAGAAGTATCCTCCTCCGCCGCCTAAATCGTTGACATGTGTCATGAAAAGAGCCATTTGCGCCGCCTTTGTTTGATTTTTTGGGTCAAGTCTGAACGGCGGGCGAGTGTGGAGCACGTAAGAATTTGCGTTTACTCTGATTGAGCAGTCGAGATGATCAACCAAACCGTCAAGTTTGATGCCAAAATTGAAAATTCCGTGTTCTTCATTGTTGCTGAAGTGAAAATCGACTTTTTCCTGTTCTAAAAATTGTTTGATAACTTCTGTTATTTCAGCTGAATACTTCTTTTGCTCTGACATTTTCTAACCTCCATTCAAATTTTCGCTTCTCATTTCCCCGCGACGACGTAATAATAGCATTCAAAAATTTTTTAATCTCTAGGGGGTAAAAATGACATAAAAATAAGAAGACGCAAGCCTTTAACACATACGCCTTCTTAAATTTGAAAGATGAGTTTTGGAATTTTAATTTTTTATTTGACTATTTGAACTGCTCGACGTTGTCTTTTGTTACTGTTGAAACGCCTGTATCGACGGAAGCGCCGCCAAGGTCTTTGCCGTTCTCAAGCTCTACGACTGCGTCAATAGCCATCTCGCCCATTACGTTAGGATTCTGGGCCGCAAAAGCTAAAAGTTCGCCGCTCTCAACGTGCGCAATGTTGGAGTCGGATTTGTCCCAGCCTACGCAGTAAATCTTCATGCCGTTATTGATTGCGTCTTTGACTGCTGCTGCCGAGCCGTTTGTAGC
>CAJORD010000173.1 GCA_905236605.1 uncultured Synergistales bacterium
AATGAAAGAAAAAATCATTACGTTGATTTTATTTTTTGATTCGCGGATAATTTTTCCGAAAATTAAATTCACGAACAAAGCCGGAGAAGCCATTGCAAAAGTGTTCGCGCCTAAAACTATAAAGCCCCCGAACTGAAATAAAATTGCCTGTAATAAAAGCGCAGCGAAAATTGCAGGGAACGCTCCCCAGCCTAAGATTAATCCCATCGGAGCAATAAAAGATAAATGCGTAGAACTTGGCCCGATTCTTATATTTACGAGCGACGCAAGAAAAAACGCCGACGATAATAACGCCGTGCGGACGATTTTATAATCAGAAATTTTTTGGAGACCGAGAGCGACGCCCGCGCAAGTTCCTGCCCAGCCTGCGATTAAAATTTGACTTGATAAAATTCCTTCGCTAATGTGCATATAATTCCTACCAACTTTCAGTGTAATAATCGACTTTTTCAGGATTTTTTAATCGTTGAATATAGGAGAGGCGTGTCCAGCAGCGTACTGATCGTTTTCTCTAATATCATCATCTTCATCATATTTATCAGCTTTTCCGCGATTGCAATCCCAGCATAGTGTCCATAAATTATCAGGTTCTGTTTTGCCACCCTTAGCTATCGGCTTTTTGTGGTCGACTTCAAGCTTTACCCCGTCTTCTTGCGTCCGTCCGCAAATTTGGCATTTGAAATTATCTCGTTTCATTATGTAATAACGTAGACTTTTGGTCATTTTTTGACGTTCTCTTTCGCGTCTGAATCGTTCTGTATCATATGATTTTCGATGTTGTTTATATTCTCGCAAATCTTCTTGAGTTATGTAAGCCGAATCAGAATAACTATTTCGCCCCTGTGGACTGACATAAGACCAAATAACTCTGACTGGCGTTTTTAGACTTTGTTCTATAGACCTGATAATAGTTTTTTCTCTTTCTCTTACATACTCTGAGGTGTTTTCGGAGATAGCTAAAATGTTTATCAACTGATCAGGAAAATGATTCTCAATAAAAAATACGTATTTATAAAAAATCGCGTCATAAGCTACACTTAAAGCAATCATTTTGTCATATTTTTTAAACTCTGCTAAAGTATTCAACTTTAGAATTATTGGTTCACGATAATGTTTCAATATCTCGAACAATTCACACAGTTTGTTATATTTCACTGAGTTTTCTAATTGTGTTTTTTTAATTTGCTCTTCTCTTGCTTTTTGTTCTTCTTCTTGACGTGCTTTTGCTTCTGCCTCTAGCCGTTCTTTTTCTAGTTGTGCTTGATAATATTTATTAACACACCATACTATAGTATAAAAAACAATAATGTGTAAAGCAGTTTCTATTCTGCCATCAATAACAGCAAGAACCAGCGCAATAATAGACGGAATAGCAGCTATATAGGATAAACCTAAGAAAAAACCTAGAAAAGAATTCACTAAATCTTTCAACTAAAAAAACTCCCTTTTCTTGTCGACTTTTATTGATTGTAGCAAGAATAGAAAAATTCGTCATTTTTTCTTTAGTCGAATTAATAAAGCTGCGTTAAAAATCAAACTCACGCCGAGCAATGCTCGAATAAAAAGTTCAATTCCAACAGGAGAATCATTTTCGTGATTTTCTTTTAAGTTCATAATTTTATTTTCGTTTTTATTTTTCAAAAATTCTTCCGTAATATTAATTTTTGCTTCACATTGATGTCCTTGACCGTCATTAACTATAACGCGCCACTCGCCGGAAATGTCAGGGATAAAAGAAACCCGGCCTTGTTCGTCAGTTCTTGAAGTTTGAGCGGCAAATTTTGAATCACTTGGTGAAAAAATTTTTGTTTCGCAGTAACTCATCTTTTCGCCAGTCGAATAAAAAAATTCCAGCGGCACGGCCTTTAATGAAATTTCCCGGTAGCCCACACCGTGAGCAAAACCGGGATTTTGATTAATGCAAAGTAAAATCAAAAGTGTAAAAATTATTTTCATTTACTTGACTTCAAAAAGCAGAAACGCGCGCAAATTCAAATTATCATAATCGCCTTCGACGCCGGGCAAGCCTGATTGAGCCGCTCTGATTCCCCACCAACCTGGCGCAGTGATTTTCACGTGAGCTTCACCGTTTTCGGCTTCGGTGTAATAAGCGTAAGTGTTTTCGTATTCAGTTACGAAACCGTCGTAGCTCGCCCACACAGGCCCTGTATAAGGCTGACCGTTCAATAAAATTTTTACGTCGAAGTATTCGCCGACTTTAGCGTCCGCAGGATTAGTAACCGGGATAATCTCAAGCGGCTGTCCTAAAACTTGAGCGAAATTTTTATCTTCGGTTGACGCGTTGAAGATTGCTTTCGCGTATTTGTCATATTTGTTCGCCGATAAGACTTTCAAGCCTTGAGCTTCTAAATCTTTTCTTGCTCCTGATTTTCCGCCCTCATTAGTTACGCACCACGACTCGCCGTCCTTAATCGCTGTTACGATAAATGAGCCTGATAAATCCTTCGGCGTTACGGTGAAGTCGATCCAGAGTTTCGGGTCATTGCCCTTAAGTTCGGCCTCGATTAATTTTCCGTCCTCAATGATTCCGGCTTTGACGCGTGAAAGAATTTCAACTTCTTCCGGCACGATGAACTTGTGAGCAGATTGAACAGTAAGTTCGAATGGCTCGCCTGCTTTGGGAGCGTCGCCCTTGACGTTCTTAATCGTGAGTTCGTGAGAGAAGGCCGGAACCGTGAACAACGAAGCGAGAAGTGCGGCTGTTATAATACGTTTGAACATAAAAAAAATTACCTCCAAAGAAAAATTTTTTTCGATGGAGGTAATAATAACACAGTTATAAAAAAAAATGTTATCGTTTGAATCCTGCTAGGCCACTCGCGCCCGCAAAGTTCATTCCGGCCATGCCGCCCATGCCTAAAAGTCTTTCAATCTCTGCGCGGTCATACGCAAAATTTTGGGCCGTCTCTTGTGAAATTTTTCCTTCACGAACTAGCCGCGCCAAATCCTGTTCCATCGTGTGCATACCTGCGGACATTCCCGTTAGCATTGAGTTTCTAATCCCGCTGACCTTGCCTTCACGAATTGAAGCACGAATAGCCGGCGTCGCTATTAACATTTCCGTAGCACAAACTCGGCCTTTAACTCCCTGCGTCGGTATTAATTGCTGCGAACAAATCCCAAGCAGCGTGTAAGAAAGTTGCAATCTAATTTGATTTTGTTGATGGGGCGGGAAGACGTCAACAATTCTTTCAATAGATTGTGAAGCGTCTTGAGTGTGCAAAGTCCCGAAGACTAAGTGACCTGTTTCAGCCGCTGTGATTGCCGCGGATATAGTTTCTAAGTCGCGCATTTCTCCGATCATTATTACATCGGGATCTTGTCGCAAGACGTGTCGAATACCGGAAGCAAAATTTTCTGTGTCAGCTCCGATTTCTCTTTGATGAATTACAGAAAGCGCAGGGCTGTGAACATATTCGATCGGATCTTCGATTGTAACAATATGAGATTTAATTTGATGATTGATTTCGCTGATTATGGCCGCAAGCGTTGAGCTTTTTCCGTGGCCGGTGGGGCCAGTCGTTAAGAATAAGCCACGGTGTTTGTAAGCCATTGTTTTCAAAATTTCTGGAAGTCCCAGCTCGTCAAGCGAACGAATTACCGTAGGGACAAGTCTGAACGTCAACGACACGCCGCGCATCTCGCGATACAAGCTGCCTCTGAATCTCTGTGTGCCATACGTGAAAGCAAAATCTAAATCCCCCGTACGATTGAAGCGTTCAAGCTGTGCTGATGTCAAAATCTCGCCGATGAATTTCTCAAGCGACTCGCGCGAAAAAATTGCCGACGTCTTTACGTAATTTAATTCGCCGTGAACACGAAGGGCCGGCAACGTTCCTGAACTTAAATGAATGTCGCTTGCACCGCTGTCGATTGCCAACTGAATCAAATTTTCGAGCGCCGGGTTAGTGAAGTCCTGCAAAGTTTTCTTTCTCCTTTCCTCATGATAAATCAGGGAGGGATTGCTCCGCTCCCCTTAAAACTTCCGTCTTTAACTACGAGTTATCGTGATCGTTATGCGGAAGGGTCCCAGTACAATACTGAGATAAAAAACTCGTTTATGTTGTTCCACAGTCACGCACCTCCCTTCAAAAAAGAAGGTTGTCTGTTGACTAGGCAGACAAATAAATTTTAGCATAAAAAAGCTCCCTGCTTAGTCAGAGCGAGGGAGTACCTCTAGGTGTGTGACCATGGTTTAACAACTATAAACGATGATGTTATTATAACACACAAACTCCCCGCTTGACCAAAGCTAGGGAGTCTTTAGGTTCATTACCATGACTTAAACGTTTAACGAATTAGTAAATTATATCACAAAAAAGGAGTCAGGC
>CAJORD010000174.1 GCA_905236605.1 uncultured Synergistales bacterium
AGCCGCCTAAAATTAAACTGTCGCCGTAATAATTCGCCGATTGCGTCAAATGCCTCAAGCCCACGCTCCTCATTAAAGATAAAATTTTGTCCTGACCCGTCGCCCTCAAAACTCTAACGGCAGGAGCATTCAGACTTTCAGATAACGCCACCCGAGCAGTTACTGCCCCTCTGTAAGTTAAATCAAAATTTCTCGGAGCACGTCCTGAAAATGCCATTGAAGTATCAGCAAGCAAAGTTGACGGCGTTAAATTTCCTTCGTCGATCGCACAAAGATACGCAAAAGGCTTGAGTGTTGATCCAGGTGAACGTAAAGACCTCCCGCAGTCCACCCAATTTGATGACGAAGAATCTCTAGTGTTATAACTGAAACGGGCATTGCCGACCCACGCTACTAAGTCGGCCGTCTTGTTATCAACGACACCTGCGGCTAAAGTTATATCGCTCGGAAAATCACTTAACGAGGCACGCAAAATTCCTTCTAATTTCGTCTGCGATTCTAAATTTAATGTCGTCTCAAATTTATTTGAGTGTCCCGGATTTTGGCTTAATAATAATTCTGCGTAATGATAAGCCCGTGAAGGGAGTTCAAATTTTTTTCGCGGCAGTTCTTCAAGATATGCGCGTCTTGCTTCGTCGCGGGTGAAAACTTTTTTGCGTTCCATTAATGCGATAATATCATCACGGCGTTTTTTTGCGGCACTTGGCCTAAGATCCGGTCGGTAGAGTGTGGGACTTTTCAACATTCCGATTAATAAACACGCCTCGCCCCGTGAAATTTGTGAAGCCGACTTTCCGAAATATATTAAAGACGCGGCCTGAACTCCACGAATATTTCCGCCGAACGGTGCTAAATTCAAATAAGCCTCTAAAATTTCCGGCTTCGTCATCTCAAATTCCAGCTTCACCGCCATAATAAATTCTATAATTTTAGTTATAGGTGTTCTCTTGCGTCCTTCACGTTCTGACACAGCCATGCGTATAACTTGACTTGTGATTGTTGACGCGCCGGAGACGATTTTAGCACGTATAATATCTTTATATATTGCACGGGCAAGGGCAAGAAAATCAATTCCGAAATGGCGATAAAATCTTCCGTCTTCAGCATTAACGGCAACGAGCGGGAGCCATTTCCCCATCTCATTTAATTCAATCGGTATCTGCCATTCTGAAGCGGGCGATAATCTCACGTGAAATAATTTTCCGTTTACGTCATAAAAAGCTGTAGAGCCGAAAATTATTTTTACACGTTCGGGGTTTATGTCGATCGAAAAAAACAAAATTAAAACCACCGATAAAAATACAGCGGTGATAATGGCAAAAAATTTTTTCAAAAAATATTTCCTACTTCCTAATTCCTAACTGAATAATATCAAGCGTGTAGCCTGCAATATTATTGCTATGGTCGCCAATGCGCTCAAGATTGCTTAAAAGTGTGATGAAGTTCACGCCTTTTTCCGGGTCGCACTCGCCGCGGTTGAGCCTGTCAATATGAGCCTTGCGGTAATTTCTTTCTTGGTTGTCGATTTTTTTCTCGATTTCGCGAATGACCTGCCACGCCTGAACAGAATTTTCATCTTCCATAGATTTTAATGAAGTTCTCACGGCTAACTCTGTTGTGTCGTAAATGTCCTTGAGTTCATTTATTGCTCCTTCGGATAAATAATTGTCCATAACATCAGAGCGTTCAATAAGATTTTCGCACCTGTCGCCGATTCTTTCTAAATCTATTGAAGCGTTGACGTAACTCCCAAGAACGGTAGAAATTTCGTCAGAGACTCCGCGCTGCCATATTTCAGAAGCATATGCTGATATAGCTTCGGTGATTTTGTTTACGCTTTCTTCATAATTATCAAATTTTTTACGGCGTTCCTCGATTTTGGAAGCATCAAATTCCCAGAAAGCCTCGCGTACCACGACGAACATATTTTGAATTATATTGCCCATGTGCATCAATTCATCTTTGACGGCCGCAACGGCTGAAGCGCTTGAAATTAAAATTAAATTCGGGTCGAGATACTTAACTTCTTCCAGCTTGTCTTCGGGTCTTAAAGGTATTAAGCGTGAAATTAATTTTGAGAGCAACGGCACGAACGGGAAAAATATAACCGTGTTCAAAACGTTAAATATAGAGTGAGCATTCGCTATCTGACGGCCTATATCGGGACTGCTCATGATGACTAACTCACGGTATAACGGGAACGCGAATAAAAATATTACAGTTCCGATTAAATTAAATAGAACGTGAGCCGCCGCCGCTTGTTTTGCAGGACGTGTTGCGCCCATAGCTACGACGATTGCCGTTAAAGTTGTTCCGATATTGTCGC
>CAJORD010000175.1 GCA_905236605.1 uncultured Synergistales bacterium
AAGATTTCGACTTCACGTAGCCAATTAAATATAAACTCCCGCACACTAGCACAGCCTGATTATCATCACGAACAGCCGCGCGGATTGCTTCAGAAGGGTCTGAAAATCCTGCGGGTGAATTTCGCCATTCAAAATTTTTCGCAGCATTAACAAGTTCGTCAGGAGTGGAAGCGCGCGCCATGCCCGGCACTGTCGTTGCGTAAAACGCAGGTTTTAATTCGTGATTTAATAAATCCAGACAGCCTTCAAAATTTTTATCTCGCATTGCCGCATAGACAATCCCGAATTTCAAATCCGGCCACAAAGTTTTCACGCTCGCGCAAAGTTTTTTAACGCCGTCGTAATTATGTCCGCCGTCAAAAATAATCAGAGGTTCACGAGAAATTATTTCAAGTCGCCCTGGCCATCTTGCGCTTTGCATTCCGGCCTTGATTGTCGAAGCTGTGATTTTCGGGAAAGAATTTTGAATTTCACCCACGGCCAATAAACTCAAAGCCGCGTTATAAATTTGATAATCGCCGATTAAATTTGTCTTCACGTTTTTTAATTCGAGGTGCGGCGAATAAAAATCAAATTCGTTGCCCGCGGGAGTAATTTTTACGTTTTCGATTCTGACTTCTTCACTTAAAACGTGAGCAAGCGCTCCGCGTTCGAGGCAAAAATTTTTGAACATTGGAACTAACGACGCGTCAACACCTGAAAAACACGCCGGAATACTTTTTTTCACGACCGCAAATTTTTCGCTCGCTATGCTTTCAAGAGTCGGGCCTAAATATTCAGTGTGATCTATTGAGATCGAAGCGATGACGGAGCAAACAGTTTCGCTCATGACGTTCGTAGCGTCGAATTTCCCTCCGAGGCCGGCCTCAATGATTCCGACTTCGATTTTTTGTTCACGCGCAAGCAAGAACGCGCAAGCCGTTACGAGTTCAAAATAAGAAGGCGGCTCTTCGTCAGGGCGAATTATTTTAATTACCTCTTCGGCAGCTCTTGTCCAGTCGTCCGGAGAAAGCTCTGCACCGTCAATTAAAAGCCTTTCGCCTGGGCTTTCAAGATGAGGACTTGAATAAAATCCCGTTCGATAGCCTGACGCTCGAAACACTGACGAGATAAAAGCGCCTGTGGAGCCTTTGCCGTTCGTGCCTACGATGTGTACGGATTTGAAAGAGTTTTGAGGATTGCCGAGCCGTGATAATAATTTTTTAATTCGCTCAAGGCCGGGAATGATTTTGTTATTTGAATGCGCAATTAAAAGTTCTTCAAAAGAATTAAAATTTTTCATAATAAAAAAACAGGAACGAAAATTAAGATTTTGATTTCAAAATTCTCGTTCCTACTTCAATATAATTTATTTAGCTGGAGGAAAAGAAAAACTACTCTTGTAACCAAGTTTTTGCATTGCCTTCACGACATTATCAGCGGCCTTCTTGTCCGCACCACCCTGAACCCAAACTTTATAGTGCTTCGACGCGGGATTTGAATAAACGACAGCGTTATATCCGGCCTTTTTGATTTTGTTCGCGGCATCTTGTGCTCCTGCTTTGTTCGTGTATGCTCCAATCTGAACGCGCCATTGCTTAGCGTTGACACTCGATGAACCTGTTTGAGCCTTCGCGGGCGTTGTCGTCTTCTTTACAGCGGCATTTGATGAAGATTTTGCTGTAGTTGTTTTCTTAGTTGTTTGAACCGGCGCCGATTTTTTGACTTCAGTTTTTTGTGTTTTAGGTTGTTGCACAGCGACGGCAAGCGCAAATAAATCTTCTTCAGTCTCGCTCTTGGCCTCTATCTCGTCTGAAACAGGCTCTGGAATTTTAGCGACTGCTTCAGGCTCGGCTTTGCGTTCAAGCTCGGCGATTATCGCGGGGGCTTCAGCATATGCTTTTGTCGAAGTTATCCCCGGCGAAGTTTTGAGACCGTTCAAAAAAAACTGACGTCCTGCAATTACGAGCAAAATCACGGCGAAGACGCTAACGATCGGCAGCATCATATCGCCGAATGACGGAAGGACACCGCGCTTTTTTAGTCCGCGTCTTACGGTAGTCCTTCGGGGCTCAGTTCTTTCTGTTCTTTCTATAGATTGCCGGCTGGTCATATAATTTCCTCTGGTGCGCAGGGAAAGCAGAATCATTATTCGGCGTCGTCAAATTTGCTTCTTGAAGTCCCTGATTAGCAAGATTCTGTTTCTCTCTGAACATGTCGTAAATCGTCCTCACTTGTGGACGCGTATTAACTCCACCATATTGTCCTTGTTGTATAGGAGGTTGTCCGGTAGTAGGGTCTTGAATAACTGGCCCGCCACCTTTAACCGGTTCAGGGCCGGGCTCAACGCCTTTTCCTCCACCGATGACGCGCGGCCTGTTTTGCATGACGTCTTCCGGAAAAGTCGCGATTAACGTAACGTGAACTTTCTCGCCAAGTGTTTCATCAATGACGTGGCCCCAAATTACTTGAGCGTCGGGGTCGGCTGTCTCCTCGATTATCTGGGCAGCGTCGGACATTTCGCCAAGGGTGATTTCTGTACCTGTCGTAACGTTCAACAAAATTCCTTTTGCGCCCGTAACAGGGAACGTCATAAGCGGCGAAGTAATTGCGTTTTGCGCAGCTTTCTTCGCTCTGTCTTCGCCTTCACCTTCGCCCATGCCCATGATAGCGGTGCCCGCCCCGGTCAAGATCGCTTTGATGTCCGCGAAGTCCAGATTTACGAAACCCGACTTTGTGATTAAATCCGTAACGCCTTGAACAGCCTGACGCAAAACTTCATCGACTTTTTTGTAAGCGTCAACAATTTTCATTTTTAGGCCATTATCCATCTTGAGCAATTTGTCATTCTCAACGATTAATAAAGCGTCAACGTTCTTTTTAAGATGTTCGATACCTTCTTCGGCGGTTCGCATTCGCTTGTTCATCTCGAAACCAAAAGGCTTCGTAACGACACCGACAACTAACACGCCCATATCGCGTGCAGCTTCTGCGATAACTGGAGCAGCTCCTGTACCTGTTCCACCGCCCATTCCGGCCGTAACAAAAAGCATGTCTGCGCCGGTGATATATTCTTTAATTTTGTCAATGCTTTCTTTAGCGGCGTTAGTTCCCACTTGAGGGTTTGCGCCTGCTCCTAATCCGCGAGTAAGATTTTCGCCAAGGACGATTTTATTAGGAGCCAAATTTTGTTCTATAGCTCTTCGATCTGTGTTAGCTGCAACGAAATCGACGCCCTGAACATTCGATTCTATAATGTGATTAAGAGCGTTACCGCCGCCGCCTCCCACTCCGAAAACGACGATATGTTCATTATTTTTTACTGAACCGTCAGAAAGCTTAAATATTTGCTGATCATTCATGATATACCTTTCTCCTCCTCCTTGTGAATTTTATTTTATTTTTCAGAGGTTGACAAGCCACTAACTAAAAATATTTTATGATACTGTCCTTCACATGGCGCAAAAATTCACCGAGATTTTCGTGGCGCGGATAATCTTCTTCTTCTCCGCCGTCTGGGCCATCTTCTTCATATCCGCCATCATCACCGCCATATGGCCCATAATATCCCCCTTCGTAGCCGTTTTCTTCTACGTCATCTTCACGACTGCGACGTTCAGCGCGCTTTTGTTCTTGGCGTTCGCGTTTCTCTGAACGTTCAGACAGACCCGGCAGAAGCTGCTCCGATTCCATAAATAAATACGGGTCCCTCTCTGTCATAACTTGGTATCTTAAAATCCCGGCCGCGCTGACGTATGAAGAGTTATCAAGTCCGGGAGGCATTTTGTAAACCGGCTCAACGACTTTTCTAACGGGCATTTGAAGAATTTGTTCGAGCATCATTTCGATCCCTGGAGTGTCAGATACGCCGCCCGAAAGAATAATCCCGCTGGGGAAGTGTTGAGGGGTTGCCTCGGCCAAGGCGTTGCGAATATATTTGTAGCATAATTCTTCAATCCTTGCAAAAACTGCTTCGCCTGCAAGTGTTACATCAATACCTTCACGCATTAAGTCCTCCGGAGGCGTCGTGAAAATTCTTTTTTTCAAGTGCTCGGCTTCACCGTAAGGAATGTGAAGGACAGTCGCGAGGTCGCTACGAATATGATCGCCGCCAATCGGGATACTTATGACGCGAAACGCACGCCCGCCGCGATAAAGCACAATTCCCGTAGTTCCGCCGCCAATGCAAATTGAAATACAGCCAGCGCGCATTTCCTCTTCGTAAACAGCTCCCAACGACGACGCAAGCGGTTTCAATACAAGTCCTTTAATGGCAAGATCGCAAGACTGCACGCAGTTCACGACGTTTTGTACATAAGTCATAGGCACTGCGACCGTTTGAAGCCACATATCTAACTGGTTGCCATTCATGTTTAACGGCTCGTCTATAGTTCTGCCGTCAAGTTCGTAACTTGTGGGTATCATGTGAAGCGAGTACATGTTGCTGCGAAGTGCGAGATTGTCTCTTGCTCTGTCGATAACTCGATTTAAGTCGCTAGCCTCGACGGATTTGGAGTCGCGTCCGCCAAGTGTGACCATGCCGTGAGTAGATTCGCTCTGAACGTCCATAGCATTGAAAGCTACGATGACATTTGCGAGGCGTTTGGGTGAAATTCCCGTAATACTTTGAGCCTCCTGGAAAGCTTTCGTTACGGACTGCCGGGCGTCCTGAAGGCTCACTATGATGCCCTTTGAAATACCCCGTGAAGGAGCGTTGCCGAAACCAATGACATGCACGGAATCAGGATAACGGGGATTTCTCTCCGCTACTATCATCGTAGTTTTCGTAGTTCCCATACTAAGCCCCACTAAGAGATTATCAGATTTTCCCGGCATCTTTTTACGTTCCCTTCCTTACAATTAAACTTCTTTTAATTTTTTTATTCTTAAATCCAGTTTAATCTATGTATTAAATTCAATCTTAAAATCTAAAATTCAAATTTTTTTCAAAATTTCAGCTTGTCAATTATAAACTATAAATTGCGTAATGAAATTTTCCCGTCGTATGTTGCGTCGATTAGTACATGCCTGTTTCCTTCTTTGATAGCGTCCTCAAAAACTTCTTCAATATTTTGTCCGATGTCTTGACCGGGGTATTTGTCAGGCTGAAAATATAAATCAAATGTTTGTGTTCCGTTTGTCAGCTTCAGTATAAAGAGATTCATTCCAGCCCTTCGCTCCCAAGAGATTTCGCTGGCTGCTTCAAACCATTTGAAACCCTCGAAGTCATACAAGAACGACGCTATAACTTCAGTTTGGATAGGCGCCTTGAAAACTCCGCTGATCGGCAGCATGTTAGAATTTTCGCCTTCAGTTTTTTGCAGTGGAATTTTCCAAATTAAGCGGCCTGTATCGTCGCTCTTGGAGCCGTTCTCAAATAACCACATTCGACCGTCGCGCGATATACACCAAATCTTCCCTTGCCATTCGACTTTGACCCACGCTTTCAGCCATTCGATTTTTGTTGTAAAACGTCCTAATTCGCTCATGTGAGTTTCAACCATAACGGGCATGTCGCGCTCAAGAAATTCTTTCAGGCCGTTTGAGTCTTTTAATAAGTATGGCCAGAACTTGAGACAACGGCGCGGAAAAATTTCCCACAATCGCTGCTCAATTACGCTAGATTGCGCTTCGACTTTGTAGCCCTTTAACGCGAACCAAAATTTATAGTCGTATATATAAAAACAAAATCCGGCTACCATAGCCAGCAGATAAATTCTTGAACGTAAACGCCTCCAATTAATTTTGCGCGCAGCCACAATAAATCACTTAACACTTACTTACAAATGAAAACACGGATCAATGACTTTGATTTCCGGTTCCAGTTTTATCCCCGTGGTGTCATAAACCCGTTTGGCGCAAATTTCGATAAGTTTTATTATGTCGTCTGCTGTCGCGTTACCACGATTCAAAATAAAATTCGCGTGGACGTCAGAGACAACAGCGTCACCAAAACTTAAATTTTTGCAGCCGCATTCGTCTAATAATTTTCCTGCGGAATTTCCTTCGGGATTTTTGAAAGTGCAGCCCGCGTTATGAAGTCCGTGAGGCTGTGTGCCGCGTCGTAACAAAAAATTTTCAAGGACTTCTTTGTCGCCGTGCTTCGCTATTCTGAAAGTCATTCGCGCCGACACTATAACGCGTTTATCGTTTGCAAGTGCGCATCTTCGATAGCCGTAATCAATTTCGTTATAGTTCCACATTTTTACACTGCCGTCGGTTTCAACTGCGAGAACGTAATCAAGCAATTCGCATATGCCATGACCGCCTGCGCCGGCGTTCCCCATAATCGCACCGCCTAAAGTCCCGGGGATTCCGGCCATGAACTCCATACCCGCGAGATTTTTTTCGCGAAGCTCTTTCATTAACAACGGCACTTTGAAGCCCGCGTCAATATCGGCTGTGATATTTGTTCGCCATTCGATGGAATTTAGATTTTCTGTGGAGATGACAACGCCTTTGATTAATCCGTCATGGAACAAAACATTGCTGCCGCCGCCAAGTACATAAGTGGGAATTTTTTCTTTGCTCAAGAAATAAAAAAGTTCTCTTAAATCTCCGAGCGAATCGGGAGCAACAAAAATTTCAGCCTCGCCACCTACGTGAAGAGTGCAAAGCGGCGCTAAAGGCCAACGTTCTTTTATATTTTTTATCTGCGGTAAAGCTGCATGTAATTCATCAATTAACATAACGCATTTCCAAATTTAATGATTAAATTTTGCGTATTATATCAAAAAATTTTCGCCAATTTGATAAACATCGCCCGCGCCCATCGTCAAAAACAGATCGCCATCTCTTAACGAAGATTTTATTTTTTCGTTCGCGTCATCGAAATTTATAAGCGTGATTTTTTTCTTTGAATGTTTAATTATTTCGTTTGATGAGCTGTGAGAAATTTCTTTTTCGCCCGCCGAGAACACAGGCAACAAAAAAATTTCGTCGGCAATGTCAAGCGCGTGAGCTATCTCCGGAGCAAATTGCGCGGTCCGTGAAAATCTATGAGGCTGAAACACAACCACAAGCCGGCGTTCAGGATAAATATTTTTTACGGCGTTCAATGTTGCTTTAATTTCCGACGGGTGATGAGCGTAGTCGTCCATGACTAGAACATCATTTTTCATTTTACCTTTCAGCTGCATACGACGTTCGGAACCGTGAAAATTTTTCAAAATCGCCGCGGCGTTTTCAAATTTAATTCCGCATTCGTCAGCAGCCGCTATTGCCGCCAATGAGTTCAAGACGTTGTGATTGCCAGAAACTGAAAGGTCAAGGACTCCAACTGCCTCGCCGTTGTGAAAAACTTCGCAGCTGACGCCGCCGCCGTGAGAAGATTCAAGATCGGCCGCTCCCCAATCAAAATTTTTTCCGAAGCCGTAACGAATGATTTTGCCGCGCGACTTGTCGCACTCCCTGAAGACTCGTGCTGCTCCGTCATCTTCGGCACAAATTATCAAAGTCCCGCCCGGCTTCCGTCCGTTCGCGAAACGAATGAACGCTTTTATAACGTCGCCACGGGTTGGGTAATGGTCAACGTGGTCCCAATCTGCGTTAGTGATTATTGCGATTGAAGGATTAAATAATTCAAAAGTTCCGTCGCTCTCGTCAAGTTCGGCGATAAAATTTTTGCCATTGCCTGATAACGCATTCGTGCCAATGTCAGGGACGTTAGCGCCGACATATATGGTAGGATTCAAACCGGCCTTCATGAAAATTAATCCCGTCATTGATGTTGTAGTAGTCTTGCCATGAGCGCCAGCGATTCCGATGCCGTTTGCCTTATTGAAGAGTGCGCTTAGTGCTTCGGCGCGTGAAAAAATTTTTATGCCGTTCTTAATCGCGGCTACGACTTCTTCATTATCACGACTGACAGCGCTACTTAAAATTAAGGCGTCGGGTTTGAAAGTTTTTATGTGTTCGTTTGAATGTCCGATTATGCAGGGAATGGAATCTAAATCGTAATGAGGTTCTTTGAGGTCGCAGCCAGATGCTTCGAGGCCGTGGGCTTTGAGGAGTTTCGCGAGTGCACTCATACCGGCGCCACCTAGGCCCATGAGGTGGACACGCTGAATATTATTCAAAAAAAATTTCCTCCCTTTAGAGATTTGCTTAAAATTTGAAAATTATTGTAGCATGACCCCAAGGAGGAAAAATTTAACTTCTAAAATTAGAGTTGTTGCCAGGCAAGAGAGTTGCGCCCATGTAGTCGACAAACTCTGAAACTTTTTCGTCGCTTATGAACGGAGCTTGAAGCCTAATTAATCGTTGGCTCTCGCTGTCTTTGAAAAGCATATCGCCTTGACCCGTGAGTTTGTCAGCGTCTGAGAAGCCGATTATATTTTTAGAATCGCTCTGCGAAGCTAAACTGAAAGTAACGCGCGCGGAGATGTTCGAGCGTATTAAAGTCGTTATGACGTCGGCGGAAGGTTTCTGCGTCGCTATAATCATATAAATTCCAGCGACACCGGCCTTTTGAGCAAGCCTCACGATTAAATCTTCAATTTCGTTTCCAGACTGATACATTAAATCAGAAAGTTCGTTAATCACAATCACGATTTCAGGAAGCCGATCTTTCTTTTGAAGTTTTCGATTATAAGCTGCGAGTGTCCGAACGCGAGCGCTAGCAAAATTTGAAGTTCGCGATTCCATTTCTTCGACTGCCCATTGAAGAGCCTGAAGAGCGTCGGCATAATCAAAAATCGGAGGAGTGATTAAGTGCGGAAGTCCTTCATAAATTGCGAACTCAACATGGCGCGGGTCAATCAGAATCAATCCCAAGTCTTCAGGGCGACGACGCGAACATAATTCAAGAATCGAAGCGTTAAGGAAAGTATTTTTGCCCGAGTCTTTGCCGCCCGCTACAAGAAGATGAGAAATTTCTTCAAGTCCGCGAATAAAAATTTTACCGTCAAACTGAACTCCAAGAGCCAACGGTAAGCGCGCGGAATCTTTTTGAAAATCTTCGGATTCTAAAACGCTTCTTAATGAAACTCTTCGGCGGTCAGGATTTGGAATTTCGATCCCTATGTAACGAGTGCCGGGGATCGGAGCTTCGATTCTGACGGAGACAATCGCAAGCGACATAGCTAACTCTTCATCAAGTCCGGCGATTTTATTAATTTTCATGCCCGGCGCAAGTTCGATTAAATATTGAATCACTGAAGGCCCTGTTAAAGTTCCTGCGATTGAGGCGTTGACATTGAAGCCCTTTAGCGTAGAAATTATTTCTTTGCCGGTCTTGTCAGAAATTTTCAAACTGTCACGAGGAATTTCAAATTTCGTTGCCGGCCCGAATAAATCCATAGGCGGCGGGAAAGATGAATCAGCGTCTTGAGAGTTGCTGACGTCGGCGGGCATTTCTGGAATAAGATTTTCAAGTCCTTCACTAAAATTCACGGCTGGGACGGGTCTGCGAGGTCTACGGACTCTTTCGACGCGTTCAATCGGTTTAGCGCGTTTTTTTTCTGGCATTGAAAGCGCGCCGGCGTTAATCGACGCGAGCAAATTATCAATAATTTCTATAGCGTAATTATTCTCTTGAACTTCCGGAGCTGCGGTTTCTTTAGGCGCTTCGTCAAAATCAAAATTAAATTCTTCTTCGTCGTCTTCATCAGTTTCAACTTGCGCGGGCGGTTCGGGCTCTGATTTTAATTTTGGCCGCGGGAAGTCCGGGAACTCTGGCTTAGTCATTTCTAATTGCGCGGCTTCCTCTTCTTTCAACTGCGGGGCCGGAAGGTCTTTCATGAATAAAATATTTTCAGGCCTGTCTTCAGGATATTTGCGCTCAACAGCATCACGAACAGGCTTCCTTCGGCGTCGCTGCGTTTGGTCCTGGGTTTCAATAATTTCGAGCTCGCCTTTATTTGCGAATTTGTTTCTTAGCACGCTGAAAGACAAATCCGGGAACGAAAAACTCAAAATTTTTGAACCAAAGAAGAACGCCGACAGCAAAAACGACATTACCACAAGCATCAGCGTTATAAACACTCCGAGATTAAGAACAAAAAAATTAGCGAGGCCGTAGCCAAAATTGCCCGGCAAAAATAAAGTTAGTTCGGAGTTCCAGCCGGTTACTTTCAGAAGTCCTAGCATGAACGCAAACGATATATAAAGTTGAACAGTCCCTAAAATCTGACGCGGAAGATATGGCACGCGCATCTTCGTGAGTTTTGCGACACACAAGTAAAGCCAGAATAATAACGGAACTATAATTGCTCCTCCCCATGCCGTCCGAAGATAATCGCCCCAACCTTGTCCGCCACTTCCAATAAGCGAGCTTCCAAAAAGGGCGAGAATGAAGTACAGGCACAATAATATGAGCAAAATTAAAATTAATTCTCTCCAGTTTCCTTTTCGTTTATTTCGTCTGCGTCCCAAATTTTTTGACCTCCTCTATTTTTCTGAACGTGCCTGTTTGATATTTTGCAAGTGTTCTTTATAAGTCTTTGAGAAATAATGATAGCCGTCCTTGCCCGCGACATAATAATAAAAATCATTTTTTTCCGGGTCAAGAGCCGCGCCCCATGCTTCGATTCCAGGAACGCAGATAGGACGGGGCGGAAGTCCTGAAACTCTGTAAGTGTTATACGGCGATTCGACTTCAAGGTCTTTATTAAGGACGCGAGTTAATTTTTTGCCCTTCAATCGCCACGCATATACGACAGTCGCATCAATTTGAAGCGCCATATTTTTATTTAATCTGTTCTGAATAACGCCCGAGACCGTGCGGCACTCCGTATCGTGCAAAACTTCGCGTTCAATCATAGAAGCAATTATAGAAGCGTCTTGAAGTTGCTGCGCCGTGAAGCCGTGCGTTTCGATAAACTCGCCCCAATGTTTCCACCATGCAGAGGCAGCTGCGTTCACAACTTCATCAGCCGTTCTATCAATTAACATGTACGTTTCAGGCATTAAAAAAGTATAACGTGTATATTCGTCGTCGGGTAACTCGTTGAGAATTTCAAGAAGTTTCGGCGGGTAATTGTCGTCGCGCAAGAGTGCCTCGGCAAAACTTTGCCGCGAAATTTTTTTATCTTGATTTTCAAGTGAGTCCGTCAACGCAAAAATATCAAGACCGGGAAGAAGCTGCGCTTTTAATAAGGCCGGCCTCGCAGTTCTAAGTTGCCTTGCGAGATTCCAAGCGTCAGACGGAACGACACTATAGTGTCCGGCGCGAATTTTTTTATCAATCCCGAACTTTACAAACCATCTCGCGAGCTTCGCGGGCGTATCACGTTCAAGCGCTCCTTGAATTTCAAACGCGCGGGCAGCTTGCGAAGCTGTCATTCCGTTTTCGATTGAGACATTAATTTTATTTCCGTCAGGGATTGGAATAAGTTTCTCCCAGAACTCCGGCGGAACTTTTAAATAATAAGCCGAGTAAGCAGCGGCCGCCATTGCGAACAGGAGCAAAGAAAAAATTAATCCGTAAAATAAAAATTTACGGCGTCGTTTTTTGTTACGTAGTTGAGGATTTTGGGAGCGAGATTTATTTTGCAAGTTGAGCACTTCCTGTTTATTTTTGGGATTATTATAGCAATTTATGAATTATTCTTCCGAATCTTCATCTTCTTTATCGTTATCCGAAAGTCGCGTGCGTCCTTCCTTAAAATGAAGATAATATATCGTTTCGGGCGTGGCGTTACCTTGTTTGTAATCGCTGCGCGTGATCGTAAAGTGTCCTTTTCCGTCAAACTCATTTGTATAAGCGTCATATGTAATCTTATCTAAGTTGATTGCAAGTGTGAAAGGCGCTTCAATTATGGGCTTGTCGCTATCGCTGGGATTAGTTTTATAAATTGGAGTTCCAGCATCCTCATCTTTTGTATTTTCGTTCCCCCAATAAAATTTTATCTTGCCTTCACTTTTTTCGATTTTAAAGTTCATGTGACGGCGGTCGGCTTTTCTCATTAAGTCGTGAAGATAAACATCAAATCGTTCGGTTTCTTTTTTTGCGGTCTGACGCTGGGCGTCCATGTTCATTGTGATGAACGACGCAAAAATTATCATGATTATCATGACTGTGAAAAGCTCCACCAAAGTGAAGCCGCGCTTACGTGAAAAATTAATCTTGATTTTCTGTTTCATTTTCCATTTCTCCAATATTAAGAACAAGTTTGAAAACTATTCGTCCGGTCTGGTCCTTTTGAGACACTGGCAACATTACGCCTGAAAATTTTCCGCCGGCTTTAAGTCCTTCAGTCATGATAACGACAGCGCGCTCGTCCTCGGCCTTCCCGTCAATCGTTACAGCAAAACCGCCAAGCAAATTTCGTGTGAAATCCGCCGTTTCAAATTTAACACCGTTGCCCGCGTTCTCTTCAAATTCTTTCATGATTTCGAGGACCGGAATATCTCCCTGCAAAAATTTCAAAATATTTTCAGTCTTAGCATTTTGGCGTTCGAGTTCGGCATTTTCTTGTACGATGGCCGTTCGCTGCGGAGTCAGGTCAGCAATGCTTTCACGGATTATATTAATTTTGTCTTCCATGTCGCGAATACAAGCGAACGTAAAAGAGATTGTGCCGATCGACAACATTAAAAAAATTACGATTAGTCCCCACAAAATCAGCCTATTCGGATTAAAAGAATAGCGTCGTTTTTCGAGTTCGATAAATTCTGCGGGGCGCATATCGAGCGGTAGGAAGGCCGGGTCGTTTCTCAATGCCAAGCCACGCGCTGAATAATATTCGTCATCAACGTTAATGACTTTCAAACCTGAATCAGATTCTGCTTCTGCCCCCATGTCTGGTTCTGAATCGTCCGAGCCTGTCGAAATTTGAAAATCGAGTTTTGCCAAAATTATTTTAGAAACTCTTATCGTTCTATATTGAGTTTCGATATATTGGATCGTGTTTAAGATGTCCTGAATATTATTTTCATTGTTGCCGGTGCGGAAAAAAATTCCGTTTCCTTCCCATACAGCGACGATATTATGTCTGTCAGCGAGGACGCAAAGACCTTCATAAGCTTCAGGGATTGCGCGGATCATTGCGAAGTTTACAGGTTCGACGGGCCCGGGCGGAATGCCTGCATTATGAGCAGCGGCGAGAATGTGATCGACGGTCTGACTTCTTGCAGCGGCAGCGAGAACTGTAATATCTTCGCGTCGGTCGTCGTTGGGAGTTTTGATTTTCACGGTGTCAAATACAGCTTCATTACGCGGATACGGAAAGAACTCCGTGAAATTCAAATCTAAAGTTCCGCGAATGTCTTCGAGGCTCATATCCGGGAGAGTCGGGAACCTAATTATGACTTCGCCTTCAGGGATTCCGATACTAACAGGCTCATGAATTTTTCCAGTTTCTCTTCTAAGAGCGACGAAAGCGGATTCGAGCAGCGCGAAATTTTTAATTTGTCCGTTGACGATGCAGCCATCAGCGAGCGGGATTGTGATTTTTCGTGTAACCTCGTTATTTTCGTCAATCTCTATGAAGTAGAGAAATTCATCATGAATCGCCATAGCCGCGGAACTTTCCAGGACGGTAGGCGGATTTATTTTGAACATACTGGGCATTTAGTACCAAATCTCCTCATGAGTTTTAGTTTTGAAAGTTGTGTCAGTGGATTGAACAAGAACTTGAATCATAAAATTATTTTCTGCCGGCATTTTTCTTATGGCACGAATTAAAAAATGATCTTTCATTGGCGGAAAAATTCTTTTTTCCATTGAAGATACTTTTTCCCATTCTGTATCTTTAAAATTTTCATCTTTATATTCGTAGTCTAATTTATAAACGTTCAACGTAAAATTATCTCTGCCCGCGCTGTAATTATAATTTTGGTTGACGAACTCTTGGGGCATTTCTCCTCGTGCGTCGTCAAAACTTGCGTAATTAATATCTCTTGTTGAAAGATTTTCATAGAACGTTATCTTGCCTTCACCCTTAGGAGAAGTGGTGTCCTTTTGTCTTTTTGAGTTTTCTCTAACTAAATTTTTTTTGAGTAAATTTTCTGCATAGTTCACAAGGCTTTCAAGCTGCATTCTGACGCTTTGAATATCGCGGTCTTCTTTTACGGACTCGGACGAGACATTAGAAAAGAAAAAAACTTGC
>CAJORD010000176.1 GCA_905236605.1 uncultured Synergistales bacterium
CCTAATTTTGATTCTTTAGCTTCGTTTTGAATCTCGTTAAATAAATCTTTATATCTGTCATTCGGCTTTATGATTAAGACCTTCGCATAACCTTCAGCCAATAACTTCGCGTTGAACATATTTTGACGAATCGTAGTTTTATTAATTTTGCTCGGCTTTGAGAGCCACACGTACGCAAGATACCTGTTATATCTGTCCGTCGGGGACTTGTCATATTCAAGCCAAACGTTCCGGCCCGTCAATGATTCCTTCGTGAAGTTGCTCGCCTCTTTGCCATATGGCTGCACACCCTTCGTAGGGTGAACGGTCTCCGGGGTATCGACGCCCAAAAATCTTACACGCTTATCCGTTCCGTTGACCCTAATAACCGCCGTGTCGCCGTCAATAACTCGCGCGACAAGTCCCTGTTCGATTCCGGCGGGAGTGCTGCCGGTGTCTGTTTCATTATTGCTAGTTGTGAATGTCGAAGGGTCGATCCCCGTAAAATAAAGAATTGCCGCAACGATTACAAGCAAAATAAATTTTAAAGGGCCGATTCGTTTTATGTCATCGAGTGTGATATTTTTCTTTTTTGCCATTTTATTTCTTAATTTCTCCTTTCGATTTTAATTTTTAATTACAAGGTTGCGCTCAAAACTTCTTCAAGCGAAGTATGTCCGCGAAGTGCCGCGTTAATCCCCGCGCGGCGAAGAGTCTTCATGCCCGACTTAACTGCCGCGTCACGAAGTTCAATATTATCTGCGCCCTTCAAAATCATCTCGCGCAAATCGTCATCAATAACCATGATTTCATAAATCCCCTGTCGTCCTTTATAACCGTTTCGACAATTCGGGCAGCCTATGGGCCTGTAAGCGTGCGTCCCCGCAGGAGCGTGAATTTTTTCACAAGTCATTTCGTCGAGTTCGTACTCGTCTTTGCAATGCGGACATAATCGCCGAACAAGTCTTTGCGCAATAACTCCCGACAATGACGCCGACAACAAGAACGGCTGAACTCCCATATCTATAATTCGAGTCGCCGCGCTCGGAGCGTCGTTTGTGTGAAGCGTCGATAAAACAAAGTGTCCGGTTAGAGCTGAACGAATTGCGATCTGCGCGGTGTCAGTGTCGCGGATCTCTCCTATCATAATCTTGTCCGGGTCTTGTCGCAAAATCGAACGTAGCGCCGCGTCAAACGTAAGTCCGGCTTTCTCGTTCACGTTTACTTGATTTATACCTGGAATAAAAAATTCTACAGGGTCTTCAACAGTTACGATATTAATATCAGGATTGCTGATTCGTTTTAACATTGAATAAAGCGTCGTTGACTTTCCTGAACCCGTCGGCCCTGTCGCGAGCAAAATTCCCCACGGCATTTCGCAAAATCTTTCAATGTACATTAAATCTTCGTCATCAAAGCCAAGTTGTTCAAGTTCGACAGAAGCGTGATCTTTATCCAAAATTCTCATAACGATTTTCTCACCGCTCATTGTCGGCAATGACGATACACGAAGGTCTATTTGTTTGTTGTCAACGACCGTGAGGATACGTCCGTCTTGCGGCTTTCGTTTTTCGGAAATGTCCATGCCCGACATAATTTTTATTCTTGAAATTACAGAAGGGTGCAAACTCGAAGGATATTCAAAGTGGACGTATAAATTTCCATCGACGCGAAATCTAATTCGGCTCATAGTTTCGTAAGCTTCAATGTGAATATCAGAAGCTTCTTGTCGAACTGCCTGCGCGATTGTATCGTTCACAAGTTCGATTAAAGGAGCGTCATCAGGTCCGGCCACTACCGTTGTAGCAGAAAGAGCCGTGTAAGCGTCTCCTTGTGCGGCGGCGTTCTCTGTAGCTGCCAAAATGCCCGCCATGTTCGTAGTGAAGTCGTAAATTCGCGATAAGTTTCTTCCAATGTCATCGCGGCCGGACGTCGCAACGCGGATATTATGGCCCGTGAGTAATTTAATTTCGTCCTGCGCGGGCAAGTCCAGAGGGTCGGCCATAGTGATTAATAAAGTCTCATCATCATCAACCTGAAGCGGGACTAAGTGCAAGCGTTCGGCTACGCTCTTGGGAATTAATTCAATCGCCTCCGCCTTTGCCTGATAGCGATCTAACTGAATAAACTGAAGCTCAAGCTGTACCGCCAGAGTTTCTGCAACCTGTGTATAAGTCATGGCGTTAATAGATACGAGGATCTCGCCGATTCGTTTATCTGAAGTTTTTTGGATTTTCAAAGCATTGTCAAGCTGCTCTTGAGTAACTAAATCATATTCGCGAAGAATCTCGCCGAATCGCTTTCTCTGCTTTATGAAAATATCCGCCAAGTTTATCACCCCGAATAAAAATTTTTTTGTTTTATTTTTAAGATTATAATACGCGGCGTGATTTTCGAGAGAAAGGAGCAATTTTTACAAATGATAAGTGCACCGCGAGGAACGCGCGATATTTTGCCGGGGGAGTCGTGGAAGTGGTCTTATATCGTTCAGACTGCTTCGCAAGCGATGAAAGACTTCGGCTTCAGTGAAATTCATCTTCCAATTTTTGAACACACGGAATTATTTTCGCGAGGCGTCGGAGAAACTACCGACATTGTAGAAAAAGAAATGTACACTTTTGAAGACCGCGGCGGCCGAAGCATTACTTTAAGGCCCGAAGCTACAGCCGGAGTTATGCGCGCGGCAATCGAAAATAATCTTTGTGCTCAAGGAGCAAGCGCGAAATTATGGAACTGGGGGCCGATGTTCAGACACGAGCGACCACAGAAGGGACGTTATCGACAGTTCTATCAGATTGACGCAGAGAGCCTAGGAATTTCAAACGCCGCTGCTGATGTCGAAGTTATTGCGCTATCAATAGAAATTTTTCGGCGGCTTGGATTAAAAAATCTTGAAGTCGTTATTAATTCCGTCGGTTGTGAGAAATGTCGGCCCGTCTATCGTCAAAAACTCATTGAATATTTTGAGAAACACAAGGCCGATTTATGCGAAACATGTTTAACGCGGCTCGACAGAAACCCGTTAAGGATTTTAGATTGCAAACAAGAATCTTGCGGACGTGTTGCAGATGGCGCGCCTGATATTTTTGATTCTCTTTGCGACGAATGCCGCGAACACTTCGCCGAAGTCAGAGCCGGTCTTGAGCGTCTTGGCTTCACTTACACTCTTAATAAACGACTTGTGCGCGGTCTTGATTATTACACAAAAACAGCTTATGAAATTTTATCTGGCGACTTGGGAGCGCAGAACGCTGTAGCAGGCGGGGGACGTTATGACAATCTCGCAAGCGCGATCGGCGGCAACAAAATCCCCGGCGTAGGCTTTGCGTGTGGTCTTGACCGAATTATGTTAGTAATGGAAGAAAAGGGCTGCGACTTCGGACAAACTCCAAAGACTGACGCTTATGTCGTTGCGCTTGATGATAAGTCGCGAGGAGCCGCGCAAGTTCTCACTTACGAGTTAAGAAAAAATAAAATTTCAGCGGCTTGCGACATTGCGGGAAGGTCTTTCAAGACTCAAATGAAGAGCGCGGGAAGTTGCGAATTTGTTTGCATAATTGGCTCTGAAGAACTCGCGGCCTGTACCGTCTCGATTAAACACGACGGCTCGCAAATCTCAATGCCTATGAACGAAGCGGCAGATTATATTTTGAAAAGTAAGAATTAATTCATAAATCTTTGCGCTGAATTAATTTCTATGATATTCTAAACTCAAATTCTAATTCGATTCATTCATTAATAATAAATTCAAAAGGAGGAGCTTGTCGGATATGGGATTTCGTACTATTGAAGAGCTTTGCGCGGAACTCGATGAGAAACGTTCAAAGGCTCTGGCAGGCGGTGGAAAAGAAGCCGTCGAAAAACAGAAGTCCAAAGGCAAAGGCACTGCCCGTGAGAGAATTGCGGCATTGCTTGACCCGGGTTCATTCGTTGAGCTTGACGAGTTCGTGACTCACAGGTGC
>CAJORD010000177.1 GCA_905236605.1 uncultured Synergistales bacterium
TCGCCTCCGACGTCGGGCAACATTCGATTTAATGAGCGTTTAATGTCGCCGGCAAGTTGCAAAGCTCCTTCCGCGCTAGTCAAGTCATCATAAACGCGGTCTTTCATCAACATAAAAATTTCACTTCTGATTCTGTTCATCCAACCGGGGGACTGAACAAGCGCCGAAGCTCCTTCTTTCTCTACGAGTTCAAGAGCTAGCGAGCAGTCTATAACATGCCGACCGGCTCCGGCTAAGTTGCTCGTAAACTGTCCGATTGAAACTATAGGCCCCGGCTCTTGAATGACTTTTCCGGCTCCTATTTCGTTTGTGTCTTTAGGTGCCATTGTGCGACCGAGTATAAGGCCGCCGCCAAAACCTGCCCCGAACATTACGAGGCCAACTATTGCGAATATTAAAATGCGTTTCATTAAATTTTTATCCTCCCTGTGAAACTAACCGACATTTTCTAAAAGTGCCTCTGGTTCAATATTTATTTCAATCGGTTCTATAATCAGAGTCTCTTGAGGAATTTTCATTCCATCTTCATAATACGCGATAGCCATTTCTCTTGCCGCGTCTTTCAGCATTTCTTGGCAATCTTTCATATCCTTGCCACTTGTTAAAACGTTCGGCCATTCGAGAAGCTGACCCATGATGTAATCATCTTCAAGTTTTGTGTAACAAGCTGTAAATTTCATAATTTCCTCCTTAGCGTTTCGGATATTGCGACAAAAACACGATTTCGACTCTTCGATTTAAGGCTCTGTGTTCGGCAGTGTCGTTCGGGACTATAGGCTGCGCAGAACTGTAGCCGACGGCCTGTAATTTCGTTGGGTCAAAGCCGCCTGCGTGTTCCATATAACTAGCTACGACTGCGGCGCGCATTGCACTAAGTCCCCAGTTATCGCGATAAATTCCGCCGTTTAAGATTCCCGCGTCTGTATGTCCTTCGACTGCGGCAGCGGGGACTCGATTTTTGACAAGCTCCGAAATTTTATATAAGGCGCGCTGTCCTTCGGGCCGCAGTTCCGCACGACCGGGAAGAAATAAAAATTGATCGCTGATCGAAACTGCTACACCGCGTTGATTAATTGAAACTTGAATATCGCGCGTTAAATTTTCTGAACGTAAAAATGAATTTAATGTATAAGCTACATGCCGCGTATCAAGTTCGACACGCTCACTTGCGCCCGGACTTGTTCCGACTTCGCCGCTTCGGTTAGGGTCTTGAGACTCTTCGGTCGTAACGCCACCCTTGAGAACGCCAAGCGAACCACGCAACGACAAAAGCGCCTTTTGAAATTTTTGTGAATCGACTGACGACATAGCAAATAACAATATAAAGAAACATAATATTAATGTAACCATATCGCCGTATGTTCCCATATAGAACGGTGCTGACAGTCCCGGCTCTTCAGGTTTCTTCTGACGTGCCATTATTCGCCCTCCTGATTGAACGCTTCACGCATCTTCGGCGGCAAGTAAACTTTTAATTTTTCTTCAACTATTCTTGGGTTTTCGCCGGCCTGTATAGCTAAAATTCCCTCAACCATGAGTTCCATAGCTTTAACTTCTTCGGCTGAACGCGCTGCGAGTTTCTTTGAAGTCGGGATTGCGAACATGTTTGCAAGCATTGAGCCGTACATCGTCGTGATAAGTGCAACCGCCATGCCGGGGCCAAGCGCGCTAACGTCTTGAAGGTTTCCTAACATTGCGATAAGTCCGATAAGAGTTCCAATCATTCCGAACGACGGCCCGAACTCCGCTAGCGTATCGAACATTGATTTATTCTGACTGTGTCGATCTTCAAAAACTCCGATCTCCGTGTCTAAAATCGCTCTTACAAGTTCCGGGTCTGTACCGTCAACGACTAACTGAATAGCTTTGCGCATGAAATCGCTATCGACTTCGGCAACGTCGGCTTCAAGAGATAATAATCCCTCGCGGCGTGCCTTTTCTGCGAAGCTGACTATCATTTGAACCATGCCGATTAAATCCGGGGCCTTAGAGAAGAAAACGCTCTTGAAAGTTCCTCCGACATTTTTTAGTCTGTCGCCGGGGTTTGAAATGACCGTTGCGCCAATCGCTCCGCCTAGTGTGATCATGATCGAAGGGACATCAATATAAGCTCCTATGTTACCTCCCGAAGCCATTGACGCTATAACTAATATCCATGTTGCAAGAAATCCGATAAGACTTGTTAAATCCAAAATGAATCCACCTCTGCCGTTTTATTACGATTCTTCTGATTCGTCTTTAGTGCTTGCGATTATGCAGGTATAACCCGCTGCTTTTCTGAATGCTATAATTTTTTTATAAACGTCGCGGACTTTTTCTTTCACGACGTATCTATGCCCGTTAAGCAACCGCAAGACAGTATCCGGCGTTACGTCTATGGTCTCGATCATGTCAGAGTTCAATAAGAATGCCTCGCCGTTCAGACGATGTACTTCAATCATTATAATATAAAAAGCCTTTCTGAATTTTATTCCTAATTATATTAATTATTATACGATTTTAGAGAAAAAAAGCGATAAAATAGAGAAAAGAAAATTTTTATGGAGGTGTGTTTTCAAAATCATGTCAGAAAATCTCAAAGAACTTTACAACAAAACTGATTTTATAGTTACAGGTGGAGCATTAAAAATTTTAACCGACTTTCTTAACGAGAAGGGCGTAAAGGCTCTCGTTGTTGAAAAAGTTAATGATGAAACTCTTAACGTAATCGACGCGGCCGGAGTCGTACCGACGAGTCTCACTCTTAAAAATTGCGCGAGCAGTTTCTTCTCTTCGGGAATGGTCAAAGACGCTTTCGAGATCGAATTTTCAAAAGGCAATGGCGAATGGCCCGGCATTATCAGAATCCGTGGTGCAGATTGGGAAATTTATTTATTGCTCAAAGAAGTCCCGGCGAATCCAGAAGCACTTATCGAAGATTTGAAACCTTGCGCAGGATTAATCAGGCTGTGGCGCAACGTCAAGACTACGTCAGAGACAGAGAAAAAATTATCGCGGCTTTCATATATGATCCTCGCAACTAAGAGCACGCTCGCTTCGATTTTTGAGCCTATGCCGCTTCAGTACTTCGCCTCGTTCCTCGCGGACGTTTTGCAGGAAAGTTTGTTCCCGAAGTCAGTTGTGATTTTCAAAGACGACGGCAAAAATTTAGCTGTCTTTCATGGGAAGGCCGATTCGGTTCCGGCGCGCGAAGGTTTTTATGCGTCGCAGATTTTGCCGCCTAACCCGATAGTAACGAAGAAAGATTCGCCCGTCGAAGTCGTGCTTCCAGTAGCGGAAGGAGATTGGCGTTTGTTCTGCGTTATGCAGTGGGACAAATTGCCCGACGAACAGACTATGAATTTTCTTGAGCTTCTTGGGAACTTGGCTGTGCGAGCGATTGCGATTAATAATCTTCGTCAGCGTTCGCAACAAAACGAGGCCCATATCTCGACAGGTGAGTTCACAGTTTTGTCGCTCTCGAACGTTTTGAAAGTTTTGCGCGGCGCAGCTAACAAAGAAAAATTTTTCTCGTTGCTCGTCGATATTTTCATGGAACAAAGCAGAATGCAAAATTGTTTCCTTGCTACATGGGACAAAGAGCGCAAGGCCTATATAATTGCCGAAAACTGCACGGGGCTTTCAAAAGCAAATCCTGATTCAACGTTGCTGCCTTCCGCGGGTGTCGTTCCTGAAAACAAAATCACCGAAGCAAGTTACGACCTAACCGCACAAAATCCTGACGCGATTTTCAAAAATTGGGGTTTCAAAGATTGTCCGTGGAAAGAAACTTTGAAAGCTTCATCAATGAAATACATCTTCCCAATCTGCGATGATAATTCACTCGTTGGATTTGTGGCGCTTGGAGCGGGACAAGAAGGAAAAATCGCGCTCGATCGTTCACAACTTGCTTCACTGCAATTAATAGCGCAGTTCGCTGCTTATGAGTTTAGAAGATTTGCATAAGCTAATATGAAATTTCTGAAACCGGGATTTTCACACGAAGATCTTCTGCGTATTGATGAAAAATATCTGCCCGTGCTAGCTGATGAAGTGCGGGCAGTTATTATAGACACAGTTACAAAGAATGGCGGGCACTTAGGCTCTTCGCTCGGAGTTGTCGAACTCACGATAGCGATGTTGCGAAAATTTAATCCCTTCAACGACAGAATAATTTTTGATGTCGGTCATCAGTCCTATCCATATAAGATACTCACAGATAGATTTGATAAATTTTCAACGTTGCGACTTAAAGACGGCCTCTCTGGATTTCCGCGACGCTCTGAAAGTCCTTGCGACCATTTCAACACCGGACACAGCAGCACTTCGATTTCGGCGGCTCTTGGATATGCGAAGGCAAGAGATTTATTAAAAGAAAAGCGGCATATAGTGGCGTTCATTGGCGACGCGTCATTAATAAACGGCCTTGCCCTCGAAGCTCTTAATTACGTTCACGAGACAAACACGAAATTAATTATCGTCCTCAATGACAACCGGCACTCAATCAGCAACAGGGTCGGCGGCTTCTCGACAATATTGGCGCGATTGTCATCAAACAGTCTTTATAAACGATTCAAAAATTATTTACTTCAGAAGACCGGCACGCGCTCAAGTAAAGTTTTCATGGCTTTCAAAAAATTTCGCGACACTTTCAAATTTATTATGAAGCCGAATAATATGTTCGATGAGCTAGATATAAATTATTGGGGGCCGTTCGATGGTCATGATATTAAGAAGGCCGAAGATATTTTTGAGCTTGCAAAAAATTATGAAAAGTCCGTGCTGCTACACTTCAACACGATTAAAGGCAAAGGATTTCCCGCGGCCGAAGCAGATCCAACTAAGTATCATCAAGTCGCGCCAGCTAACGAAAAAAAATCACGAACATGGAGCGAAGCCGCCTCTGAAATTGCCGAGGCCCTCGCCATGAATGACGAAAGAATAATTTGTTTCACGGCCGCAATGATGACCGGCGTAAAGCTCGAAAAATTTGCGTGCGAATTTCCAGACCGATTTTTTGATGTCGGAATTGCAGAAAGTCATATGTTGACAATGGCGGCCGGACTTGCAGCGGGCGGAATGCGTCCGTGGGTGTTTATTTATTCGACGTTCTTGCAGCGCGCTATGGATCAACTTATGCACGATATAGCCCTTCAAAATTTGCCCGTCGTGATTATGGTTGACCGCGCAGGGCTTTCAGGCTCTGACGGTGACACTCATCAGGGACTTTTAGATATTCCGTGGGGACGAGCAATTCCGAATCTTGAAATTTTTGCGCCGTGTGATGAAGCGTCGTTGCGTGAAGCTATGTTCAAGGCTGCGGATCGAAATGGCCCGACGCTAATTCGCTATCCTCGTGGAAAAATTCCAGCCGAAAATTTAAGTCCTGAAATTAAAAATAATGGCATCGTGAAAATTTTTGACGGTGAAAAATTCGCGTTATTGGGTCATGGTGCGTCGGTTGCGACGATGATAGAAACTCGCAAACTTGCTGAAACGAAAAATTTTTCTCCCGCGGTTTATGACGTTCGCAAAATTAAACCTTTAGATTTTAATTCGCTAGATGAAATTTTGAATCATTATGAGCTAGTCGCCACTATAGAAGAAAATTATATGCCCGGCGGACTCGGCGAAGCTGTTGCAGCGCGAATAACAGAACGCGATTTCAAAATTAAATTAGTTCGTTTTGGAGTCCCTGATGTCTGTGTCAAGCACGCAACGCAAGAAGAGCAGCGCGCACTATACGGGCTGACGCCAGAAAATATTTTTAACGAATGCACAAAATTTTTATCTCATGAAAAAAATTAAAGAGCGTCTCGATAAATTACTTGTAGCTCTTGGCCTGACAGAGACGCGGAATAAAGCACAAGCGTTAATCATGGCGGGCAAAGTCCGTGTTAATGGTCAAGTTGTTACGAAGGCCGGGGCAATGTTCGAGGAGGACGCTAATATAACTCTCGATGAAGTTTCACAATGGGCCGGACGTGGCGCAAAAAAATTATTGCGAGCCTTTGAAGTCTTCAATTTGAACGTTGAAAATAAAATTTGTGCCGACTTCGGAGCGTCAACAGGCGGCTTCACGGACGTGTTACTTGCGAACGGCGCGGCAAAAGTTTACGCTATCGATGTCGGTTACGGTCAATTAATTTGGCGAATTGCAAACGATCCGCGAGTAGTAGTTATGGATAGAACAAACGCGCGATATTTGACACGTGAAAATTTTTCAGATGAAATTGAATTTGCTTGCTGCGATGTTTCGTTTATATCGCTGAAATTAATTTTGCCTGTGATTGACGATATATTAAACTCAAACGGAGAAGCCGCAGTTTTGATTAAGCCACAATTTGAAGCAGGACGTGAAAAAATTTCCGGCGGTGTCATTCGCGATAAAAAAATTCATGCTGAAGTTCTCGACGCGATAACAAATTTTATAAACGAAGAGACAAATTTATTTATTTCAGGTCTGACATATTCGCCAATTCGTGGCGCTGAAGGCAATATAGAATTTTTATGTTTTTTGACGCGTCAAGAAAAAAATTTTGTCTTCAATGTCGATGACGTAGTAAATCAAGCGCATTTTGAATTAGAAACGAGGGATTAAATAAAAATGGCTATGACTCAAAGAGAATTTCTTTATCTTTGTGCAAGAGGGAACGCTGAACAGATTCAGCTCGCAATAATAGAAGGAGCTAGCGTAAATCGCCGCGCAAAATTTATGGGCTCGTCAGTCCCGCCGCTGTTCGTGGCAGTGATAGAAAAAAATTATGACGCCGTGAAAGTCTTGATTAAACATAAGGCCAAGTGCATTTATGGATTTGTTGCGATAATCATGACTGAAGACGAAGAAATGCTCAAATTTATGATTGACTGCGGAGCCGATATAAATTGCTGCGATTCTCACAATCGAACGCCGCTGCTTTACGCTTTGAATGCAAATAACGTGAAATTAGTTCAATGGTTCTTAGAGCTAGGTGCCGATGTCAACTATAGAGCAAGCGCGGGCTTCAACGCTCTTACTTATGCGGCTTTTATGTATAACGAACAAAGCGAAATAAAATTAAACAAAAAAATTATAGAACTTTTAATGGACGCCGGCTCTGAGTATGATGAAGCCATGATGACCGCGATAAAACTTCATAACACTGAACTCGCTCAAGTACTTCTTGACTATGGCATTGACGTTAATGAAAAATTTATAAATGATCAAAGTCTGCTCTCGATTGCCATTCTTAATCTTGAAAAAGATAAAAATATGGACATGGTGAACCTTTTTATTAAAAATGGCGCTGATGTAAATGAAATTTTAGACTTCGGGGACGGCGTTACGACTTCAAATCTTAATATCGCGATCTCGTTAAGCGCCACAGACGCCGCCGAAGTACTTCTTGAGAATGGCGCCGATCCAAATTTCATAGATTCAAAAGGTCGTTCGCCACTAATGTACGCCGTTCTAACAAGTCTGGAGATGGTCGAAGTTCTTTTGCATCATGGCGCAAACCCGGATTTAAGCGACAAAGAGGGCCGCACGCCTTTAATGCTCGCCGTTATAGACAGCGAAACTGAAGCCGGCGTTATAAAAGCTCTGCTTGAGAATGGCGCGAACCCCGACTTGCAAGACAGCGGAGGACACACGGCCTTAATGTGGACAATCATAGATCACGATCGAGAGCCAGAATTATTTACAGCGGCTTTGATCCGAACGGGAGCAATAAGAGCTGAACATGGTGCCGAATGGTTTTCAACTGCAAGTTTATTCGCGGCGGCTAAGCGTGAAGTTCAGCTTCAAACGGTCAAGACACTTATAGAATATGGCGCAGACCTTTCAATTAAAGATAAAAAAGGACTGAACGCGTTTATGTTCGCAGTTATGAATTTTGATGAAGAAATAGCAGACATATTAAAATCTGCCGGAGGTTTTAGCGAACCCATAAATTAACATTTTCACTTTTTTAATCCGGCTCCTCACCGTAAATTATAAAATGAAAATATCGCGCTTTGTCTTCTTCGATATAGTTCACAAGTTCGTTCATGTTTTTATCGAAGGCAATTTTTTGGACTGCTATACAGTCGCACATGTTAATCAATCCTGTATCACGAATTTTTAGTATTTGAGATAAAATTTCTTCTGTCATTTTATTGGCTTTCTGTCCTCATAAAAATAGCTTAATCAAAAAAATTATACAAAAATTTTAATTTTTAATTCGCAATATATTCGTTCTTTAGCGCAGAAATGCCGCGCTTTTGAAACTCGTAAATGACTATAATATATTTTGAATCCTGTGCGGGTCATGAAAGGATAGTGTGATATTTCATGGCACGTATTGAAAAAAAGGATTCAGACGGTATTGGAACAAGAATCAGAACTCTTCGCAAAAAGAGAGGCTGGTCGCAGTTACAACTTGCTTCTATGGTTCACATGTCAGAGTCGGCTATAGGGGGTTATGAACGAGGATACAACGAACCTTCGTTGGATATGGTCATAGCGCTTGCGAACGTTCTGGCTGTGAGCACAGATGAACTACTTGGCCTCGAAAGCGAGGATTACGGCTGGTTCGGTGATGTAGGCTACACAGGAAGGGCTTTCTTGAAGAAAGTTTGGGAACTCCACAAGGAGCATTTTGATTACTAAATAATTTTGCAAGACCCGCATGGGATTTGTATAAATTAAAAAAATAAATCCTCATGAAATATTGTAAAATTCACTTTTTATAAACAGAATGCTCGCTTGTATCTGTGAAAATTTATATCACGCAATAAATTTAATGTTGCGGCCAAGAGCTTTGAGATATTTTTTGAAATTAGCCGGGATTTCTGGGCCTTTATGTTTAATTTTCACCATGCCCTTTCTTATTTCGACATTTTCAATTCCAAAATTGTATCCAAATTTACGAACTGCAATTTGCCCGGCGAGATATTCAACTTCATTGGGGATTTTACCAAAGCGATCGCGCATTTCATTTAACAAAGTTTCAAGCTCTTCAAATCCTAAAGCGTTTAACATTCGCCTGTAAATTGTAATTCTAACGTCGTCTTGTGGAATATAATTTTCAGGAATAAAGCCGCTGCCTCTGTCCGAATCGATTTCGACTTCGGGTTTTTCATCAATACCACGTAATTTATTAATTTCTTGTTCGAGCATCTTGTAAAACAAATTAAAGCTGCTGTTGTGTGAATTACCGTGCTGTTGAGTTCCGCCAATTTCGCCGCTGCCTCTAATATCTAAATCTCTGCGTGCAATTTCATAACCGGATCCCAAATCTGTCATAGTGGCAATAGCTTCCAAACGTTCTCGTGTGTCGCGATTCAGTGAGGATTTATTTGGATAAAAGAAATAAGCAAAAGCCTTTTCGCCACGGCGTCCAACGCGTCCACGAAGTTGATACATTTGAGCAAGTCCAAGTTCTTCAGCGTTATCTATGATAATTGTATTAGCGCGTCCGACGTCAAGACCGCTCTCAATTATAGTGGTTGCAAGCAAAATATCTATATTTCCTAAATAAAAATCCAACATTGTAGCTTCGAGTTCTTTCTCTTTCATTTGCCCGTGAGCCTTTTGAATTTTTGCTTCAGAAAAGAAAGCTCGCAGCATGGTTTCATACTCTGGCATTCGTGAAATTTTGTTTGACAAGAAATAAACTTGACCACCGCGATTTAATTCGTAAGTTATAGCGCGGCGAATAGTTCCGGGGTTCCATTGTCCTGTAAGAGTAGCGACGGGCAAACGATCTTCGGGCGGCGTCGATAAGACTGAAATACTACGAAGCCCACGCAGCGACATTGCAAGAGTACGCGGGATTGGTGTTGCCGACAAGCTCAATATATCGACCGCACCATAAGTCTTCTTCAGGCTTTCTTTGTGCATGACCCCGAAGCGATGTTCTTCATCTACAATCAAAAGTCCAAGTTTCTTAAACGAAATTCCTTTTTGTAGTAATTTGTGCGTGCCGATTAAAATATCAATCTTGCCTTCAGACGCTGCCTTAATCGTTTCTTTTGACTGCTTCGGAGTTATAAATCGCGATAATAATCCAACATTCACAGGGAAGCCTGATAATCTCGATTGGAAAGTTGCAAAATGTTGTTGAGCTAGTATCGTCGTCGGCACAAGCACACAGACTTGAAAGCCTGCCATTACAATTCTAAACGCTGCTCGCAATGCAACTTCAGTTTTTCCAAATCCAACATCACCAACGATAAGACGATCCATTGGATACGGGCTCGAAAGGTCTTTCATAATTTCGCTGATTGCCTTTAACTGGTCGGCTGTCTCATTGTATGGAAAGGCTTTTACAAAATCATCATACATTGAATCAGGTTCGGGGAATGGCTCACGGCGTTCAAGTTCACGGTGTGCAAAAATTTCCATCAAGATTTTGGCTTCTTCTTTAGCTCGCTCTTGAGTTTTTGCGGCGTTTTTCTTCCATGCTTTGCCTTTGAGAGTATCCAATTTTACATCTTCGCTTTCATGTTCACGAAGTCCAGTTAGCTTGTAAGATTGTAAAACTGGAATTAAAAGTTGTTGATCGCCGGCGAACTCTATCACAAGGACATCGAGAGGCACGCCGGACGCGTTTATAGTTTGAATCCCGCGGAAAATTCCAGTTCCATAATCGTCATGAATTACTAATTGCCCCGGTGATAATTTTTCTGCATCGTTCCATTCGTTAGGCGCGCGCCATTGCGTTAATGGTACGTTTGCATTAATGCCAGATAGCTCTCTGTCAGAAATGAACGCGAGTTTTGAGTTAGTATCTATAAATCCTTCGGACAAAACACCATCATGAATTTCATACGGCAATTTTTTGAAAACTGGATTATTTGTAAAAACTTGTATCTTAAATTTATTTTTTTCGAGTTCATCGCAGATTTCAAGAATTTTTTCCGGACTTCCTTTGAACGCCGGCAATGAATCCGTCATAAACTCGGCATTGGATTTATTGGGGTCGTTCGTAATTCGTACAACGGGCAAGGCGGCAAGCTTGTGAAAGACACTATCCCACGCGCTGACTTCGGAAGAGGCGCTAATCTCGCTATAAATCTCGTGCCAAAGCCACGTGAAAGAATTTGCCTGCGTTTCGATTTTATCCGGCTCATTCAAAATCACCATTGTATCGGCGGGGATCAGTTCGACGGGCATTTTAATTTTAGTTTCTGTCAGACCGTGCAAAAGAATTTCATCAATAGCCATCAACTCGCTCGAACTTTTTTGCGTGTCCGGGTGATAAGAGCCAATTCTCTCGATTTCATCATCAAAAAACTCGATTCTAATCGGCAAAGCGTAAGCAGGATCGAAAATATCCAAAATAAATCCGCGCTGAATATATTGTCCCGGCGCCCACACTAGATTAGAACGTTTATAGCCTGCAATTTCGAGCCATGATTTAATTTTTTCAGCGTCAAATTTTTCATCGCGTCTAATGTGAAGTTCCGAACGTCCCAACATGCACGACGACATCAAAGCACCGGGTGTCGCCGTTAAAATTCCGTTCTCGTCGTTCCAACGTCGCATAGCTTCGCCACGTTCGACTAACAACGCTCTAACATCGTCCTGCGAACTTAAAGGCAATTCGTTGAGCGCAAAAATTTTCAAGTCCGGGTGAAGAGTTTTGTAATCTTGAATAAAAGTCGCGGCCTGTAAAGTGTCAGGAAAAATTGCAAGCGTATGAGCGTGAGCCTTTGCGAGCCAAGCCCGAGCAGAAAGTCCTGCGCGTTCAAAGACAGTTTTGTTTTTTAATGAGCGATTTAATGTTTTTACTACGGATCTGTTTTTCATGAATGCCATTCTCGTTTCGTTAATTTGCTTTTCATTCGCATATTATAACTTGACAAATGGGGGAGACTGTCCGAAAACTTCCCAATAGCGAGTAACGTGAGGTAGTAATCTACAGAACTTGATCAGCAAAGCCTAAGATGATTCCAATGTTGAGAGTTCAGAGATAACAATAAATATGCACCTTGAAAACTGAATAAAATGCGCTAAAAGTTCTGAATAATGCGGCAAATTATTGCGAACAGTGTGCTTTTGAGCTAAAATATAAATTGATTGAGTTGGTTCTTTGGAGGTGTCTCATGCCCTATATTCAAGCAGCCATAGACAGAGATCAGATGATGGTAACAAGTTACAATGATCTTGTTGATCCTGAGAGCATGGCATGAGTTATAGATTATTTCGTGGATTGCTTGGATCTTGCCAAGCTCGGCTTCA
>CAJORD010000178.1 GCA_905236605.1 uncultured Synergistales bacterium
TATCAGCCGCCATTACCATGGATGCACACAACGAGAGCGCAAGAATAGCAGTGATAAAAATAGATACAAATCTCTTCACTTAAAACTTACCTCCTGAAATAAAAATTTTTTATTGAATTTTGAAAAGTGTATCTATTATAGCGGATTTTCTGAATAAAAAAATTAACTTCTAGACACCGTGTCCAGAAGTTATTAAAAATATCGCAGAGAAATTTTAATTTTTTATTCAGCTTGTGCTTCTGCTTTCTCTCTGTCTACGATCGCCTGAATTTCTTCGTGATTAATTACTTCTTTCTCCTGAAGAATCTCGGCGACTTCGTGAAGAATTTTTTCATGTTCCCGCAAAATATTAATCGCGTGTTCTTGAGCTTCGGTTACGAGCCTACGGATTTCAGCGTCAATCACAACCGCCGTATCGTCGCCAGTGTCTTCGCGAATATGCGTTGCGCCTCCCAGATACATCATAGCCGGTGCTGCGTAACGAACAGGCCCAAGCTTTGAAGACATTCCGAACTCAATCACCATTCGCCGCGCTGTCTCTGTAGCTCGCTCGAGGTCGTTCGACGCTCCTGTAGTAGGTTCGTTAAAAACTAAAAGCTCCGCTGCACGTCCTCCTAACATGACGGCCATACGAGTTTTTAATTCGTTCTCGCTGACAAGATATTGATCTTCGGTCGGCCGTTGCATCGTGTAACCAAGCGCGCCTTTAGTCGTCGGGATTATGCTGACTTTGTGAACAGGGTCGGAACCGGGCAAGTAGCAAGCTACGAGGGCGTGCCCTGTTTCGTGATACGCGACTTTCTTGCGAATTTCGGGAGTTAAAGGCGTCTTTCTTTGAAGTCCCGCGACAACTCTCTCAATAGCTAAATCAAAATCGTTGGGCGAAACTTTTTCAGCTTTATGTCTTGCGGCCAATAATGCGGCCTCGTTGGCAATATTCGCGAGGTCAGCTCCAGAGAAGCCCGGCGTAACCTTCGCAACCGAACGCAAATCGACTTCAGGAGCTAAAGGCACTTTCTTAGTATGGATTTTCAAAATTTCTTCGCGGCCCTCTTCTGTCGGAAGCACAACTTGAATCTGTCTATCGAAGCGTCCCGGCCTCATCAACGCTTGGTCAAGAATTTCAGGCCTGTTAGTAGCGCCCATGATTACGACGCCGTTATTATCTTCAAAACCGTCCATCTCGGCTAATAATTGATTGAGCGTGTTCTCTTGCTCTGAATTTCCGTTATAGACGTTCATTCGAGATTGTCCGATCGCGTCGATTTCGTCAACGAAGATAATACACGGAGCTTTCTTTTTAGCTTGGTCGAATAAATCACGAACTCGAGCTGCGCCGACGCCTACGAACATTTCTACGAAGCTGGAACCGGTTATGAAGAAGAACGGAACATCAGCTTCGCCCGCCGTGGCCTTCGCTAATAAAGTTTTCCCCGTGCCGGGAGGACCAACGAGTAAAACGCCGCGCGGCAATTTTGCGCCAAACTTGTCGAATCGTTTCGGGTCTTTCAAAAAGTCGATAATCTCGCGCAATTCTACTTCGGCTTCGCCAGCGCCGCCTATGTCGCTAAAGTGAACGCCGGTCATTTCGCCTTGAAGTTCTTTAGCGCGGCTTCGACCGAATGAAAAAATTCCTCCCGCTCCTCCAACGCCGCCCATATTTCTGAAAATCAGATACCAGATAATCATCAAAGGCAACAGCGGCAACATAATTCCCATAAATAAATCTATGATAGTGTCGTGCTTAGCGATTCCGCCGAATTCGATATCAGCACTTGCGAGCCGTTCTATTAAAAACGGATCTGTGAGACGCACAACGCTCTTGAGATTTTCTGTCTTTTTATTTTTTTTGTTTGATAAGATGACGCCGCCGACTATCGGACGCTTATCAGGGCTTGTAGTTTCTTTTACAGCGTAAGTTATTCGGCCTTCGGTGATGTCAACTTTCTCGACGTTGCTTGCGTCGAGGTCAGCAAGAAATTCGCTGTAAGGCACTTCGCCTTGTTTTTCGGCATAAGGTTTATAAATATACTCGGCGAATACCCACGCAAATATCAAAGCACCTAGAAAAAACCATACTGAAAATTTTTGTCCTTTATCCATTTTAAAATTTCTTTGTGGATTTCCTTTCTGATTTTAATAATTTTAATTTTAATTCAGATTTTTAATTTTTTATTCCAAGTTGACTGAAGAAAGCTCGGCCATTTTCGTTTCGTTTAGTTCTGTTGTGCAAGCGAGCGAACTCTTCATTAAATTCTTCGCGTTCTTCTTTATCAACCGGCATTAAATCCAAAAAATTATTTAATTTGCTCTCAAGTCCTTCGATTTCTTTTGTGCTTGGCGGAACTGTTCGGCCGATGTTCTTCAAACTCATGACCGCGATTTCTGCGATTAAGACGGCCATATCGTGAAGCTCTTTATCAGTTTGAGGATCGCTGACGGCTTCTTTAGAACTGTCTGAATTATTTTTAATTCTCGTTGCGAAACACAAAAAGCCGACCGCCATTGCCAACCACGTTGCGCCGCCGGCGATATTATCAATATAAAACATGTAGCCCGCGAAGATACTAGTGATTATCCCAGCACAAAACAAAAACCAACGAAAAATTTTTTCAAGAGTCATTTTTGATTAAGTTTCTAAGTTCGCGGGAAGCAGCTTCTAAATCGTCATTGACGATTACAAAGTCATATTCATTTTTTAATTCAAGCTCTTTGATAGCGTTGCTCAATCGTAGCTTCAAATGCTCTTCGGTTTCAGTGTGCCTGTCGCGAAGTCGTTTTTCGAGTTCTTCAATCGAAGGCGGCGCTATGAAAATCAAAATCGCTTCGGGCATTTTCTCACGAACTTGCAAAGCTCCCTGAACGTCAATTTCAAGTAATACGTCGCGGCCGGCCTCTAATTCTTTTAACACGTCGGCCTTCAAAGTCCCGTAATAATCCGCGTGAACGTGAGCGTATTCGAGAAATAAATTTTTTTCTATGTCTTCTTTGAATTTTTCGTGAGTTATAAATCTGTAATGGACGCCATCGACTTCGCCTTCACGCGGCTGACGAGTTGTGCAGGAGATTGAGTAAACGAGATTTTGAAAATCGCTTAACGCGCGCTCTCTTAGAGTTCCTTTGCCTGCCCCGCTTGGCCCGGAGATTACAAATAATTTTCCGTGATTTAATTTTTTATTCGACATTTTGAATTTGTTCGCGCATTTTTTCCACGCAGGTTTTAGCATTAACGACGAGCCAACGAAATTCACTATCCGCAACTTTTGAACCCATCGTATTAAGTTCTCTGATTATCTCTTGAATCAAAAAATCTAATTTTTTCCCCGAACATTCGTCTTCATTCAAAACGAGTTTGAATTTTTCAATATGAGCTTCGAGCCTGTCGCTCTCTTCTGTAACGTCCCAACGGTCGGCCGCAAGTGTAACTTCTTCAGCTATTCTCGGTTCGTCAAGTTCGAGATTATATTTTTCAAGGACGGTTTCGATTCTTGTCCTTATGGACTCTAAAGCAGCGTCGCGCGCAATTTTCCAACGTGCTTTCATATCTTCGAGGGAAATTTCTAAATCTGAAAGATTATTTTTAAGAACGATTTTAATTTTCTCTCCTTCAGATTTTTTCATTTCGATCATGGATTCGATTGCGTCTTTTGCGAGGCTGTCCCAAAGTTCAGGATTTTCGAGCGCAGCACGTTCAGCGACTGTGGAGGCTCCGCCAAAAAGTCCGGGAATTAATAATAAATTCGTGATGTCGTTTGAAAGTTCAAGATTATTGCGTCGCGTAATTCGTTTTATCTGATTATAAAGATTTATAAGTCCTTCTTCGCTAAGCGTGGGCAAATCTGAACCCGGATTCCAAGCTATCGTAGCAGATAGACGAACTTTCCCGCGCTTCACAAGAGTACGAAGCAAATTTAATAATCTGTTTTCAAGTGATACTAATTCGACTGGAAGTCTTACGGAAAAATCTTGATACTTGTGATTAGTAGAAGACGCTTCAAAAATCACAGTGCCCCATGGAAAATCATAAGATTTATTTCCGAAGCCGGTCATGCTTAATAACATTTTTATTTTCCTTCTTTAATTTGCAGATTCAAGTTCTCTCATTGATTTTTCAAGTTCTGTCATTATGACGTTGCGGCCGTCTTTGCTTTTATAAACTTCGCTTGAAAATTTCAGCGGCTTCCCGAAAGTGATTTTTATTTTCTTGGGTTTCACGAACGTTGCGCCGGTTGGCATTGCCTCATAAGAACCTTTGATGAAGGCCGGGAGGATCGGAGCTTCACAGCGCGCAGCGATTAACGCGACTCCGGCTTCAAGAGGCTGTAATTTACCGTCAAGACTTCTGCCGCCCTCTGGAAAAATTAAAACGTCGCTGCCTTCTTGAAAGAGTTTCATAAATCCGCGTAACGCACTCGCCGCCGAAGCATTGCTATCACGAGCCACGGGCACGGCACCTAAAGCCCTAATGCACGCACCGAAGAGTTTATTATGGAATAATTCTTCTTTAGCAAAATATTTGAGTCGCCGCGGAAAGAAGCAACCGACGACTAACGGATCTAAATTGCTGACGTGGTTGCAAGCGACTATAAATTTTTCATCGGGATTTAATTTTTCGAGCCAGCGGACTGAACAGCGATTATAAATTTTGAGTAAGAAAATAAAAAAGTATTTGACTATAGCGTAAAAAATTTTGTTTTGTTTCATTTTGATAAAGCCTCATTCACGCGATCTACTATAAAATTCACTGCTTGCGTTTCGGTCATGTCGGACGTGTCTAAATAAATCGCTCCGTCCGGGACACTTAAAGGCGCAAGCTCGCGTGTTGAATCATTAATATCGCGTTGCTTGATTGAGTTTAAGATTTCGTCATAATCGGCCTCTTTGCCCTTTGCGATTCTTTCAAGATAACGACGTTTCGCGCGCGCTTCGGGAGTTGCGGTCAAAAAAAATTTCACTTTCGCTTCCGGAAAGACGACGCTACCGACGTCGCGACCTTCGGCAACAAGAGAGCCGTAATTTTCTTGTTCTTTCTGAAGTCCCAATAGAGCCTCACGAACGGCCGGCACCGCTGAATAAATCGAAGCAAGCTCATCGACTTCAGGAGTTCTGATTTCACCACTGACGTCAAAATCATTCACAAGCACGGATTTATCTTTTAATTCGATTTTGATTTCGCTAAGAGCTTCGCGCAAAAATTCTTCTGCGTCGGGTTTGATTTCTGACTTCGCAAGAATTAGCGCGATTGCTCTGTAAATTGCTCCTGTGTCGAGATATTTTATTCCGAGTTCTTGAGCCGCGCGTTTAGCCACAGAACTTTTACCGGCGCCGGCGGGACCGTCAATCGTTATCACATAAGACGACTTTGTTATCTCCATTCCTCAATTCCTAATTTCTAAAATTAAAATTAAAGTCCTGCCATGTCGCCCATATCTACAGAAACGCTCGCAGCGAAGTCGATCATTTCGGCCAGAAGACCTTCAAAATTTGTTATCCCAAGACGCTCAAGAGGCTCCGGGAAAATGTAAGACTGAAGACCATCAGCGCCAAGTCCGATCCCGAGCATCAAGCATATAGTGTTAGCGACCGTTACGACGTCGAGTAAAGGCTGATATTCAAGTTTATCTTCGGGA
>CAJORD010000179.1 GCA_905236605.1 uncultured Synergistales bacterium
GCTTATTTACTGGATTACATGCCTGCGAACTCCTGAAACTCGACGCGTAATAATTGAACACATGGAATTTTGGACAAATATTAAAGGCGAATACAATGGTAAAGACTTGCAATCACTAGGATTAAAAGGTAAAGAAATTGGAGATACTCTTAACGCTATAAAACTTGCAATAATCGACGGTGAAATTAAAAACCATGATGACGAGATTAATTTTGTAAATGAGAGATTAAAAAACACTAATACAAAATAAAAGTCCGTCCATTCATACTAAGAATTTTATCTTGCACCATCTTGGATAATTCGCGAGATAATGCGGTTCTGTTTACGCAAAGAAATTCAGCCCACGCAGTCTTTGAGAATGGAATTGTCCGTGCTCCATTCTCATCAGATTGAAGGGTTCGTAAATACACCAAAATTTTTTCGCGAAGGTCTTTTTGACTTAGGATTCTGACTTTTTGATTAAGAAATAAGTTTTGGCGCGCAAAGCTCTGGAGCAGATTCGCAGATAATTGCGTCTTAAATTCAAAATTTTGATTTTCATTCAGAACTTGCAAATCTAAAAATAAAATTGTACATTTACTTATAGCTACAATTTTCATCGGGCTGTCTTTTATGCTTGCAAATGCCATTGTTGAACCAAAAATCTCGCCCGCGGTAAAGTGATTCATGTTAAGTTTGTTAAAATCTAAGTCTTCAAAAGAACATTCGATGACGCCTTCAAGAATAAGGCCCGCGTGTCGAAACTCGTCGCCAATATTTACAACAAATTCTCCGCGCCGGAAAGTTTTTTTCACAGCACGGAGATATTTCAAAATTTTGTTATAAAATTCTTCGGAAATATTCTTGAAAAGACTGCATTTTTTCAAAACATCAAAGTCAATTTTCATCTTAATAAAATACAGCTTGCACTAAAAACATATACAACAAAGTCCCGCTTATTATGCTTAAAATTGTGTTGCGTCGCCATACATGCAAAATTACAACTACAATGCAAGCTGCTGCCTCTGGAATACCATGTGATCCTTTGAAAAATGAAACTTCGCGTAGACAATATACAGCTAACATCGTCATTACTGCGTAAGGCAAGACGCGTCCAAGATACAAAATGAATTTTGGTGTTTTATGTCCAAATGCAATAAATGGCAAAAATCGCAAGCCCACTGTGATAGCGCCTGAAATCAAAATTATATAACCGGCGTGAACGTCAAACATTATAATTCTGCTCCATTTTCTTTCGTAGTATGAACAAAAACACAGTTATTAAAATCATCGAAGGGATTAAAAAATTATTAGCGCCAAATACTAAAAGGCACAGCACGCTTGAACAAATTCCAATTAAAGCCGGCGTGTGATTTTCTGTGTTAAGCCACTGTTCAACGCAAATTGTTACAAATAGCGCAGTCAACGCAAAATCAATTCCACGTGAATCAAACGGGATTATCTGTCCTAACAAACCGCCAAGAACACCGCCAATTATCCAATATAAATGATCTAGCAACGAAACCCAAAAGCAGTAATCTTCATCGTCGGATTCACAGACTAGCGAGTAAGTTTCGTCCGTCAACGCGTAAATCATATACAATTTTTTTAAGCCGCGAATTTTTTTGTAGCGTTCAACCATTGAAACACCATAAAATAAATGGCGAGCGCTCACCATCAGTGAAGTTAGTGCAACAGTACCAAGCGGAGCGCCCGAAAATAAATCTATCGCCACAAATTGCATAGTTCCAGAATAAATTATTATCCCCGCAGCCAGTGCCCACAAGGCACTATAGCCCTTAGCACTCATTAAAATTCCATATCCAATTCCAAGAACTATGTAACCCGTCATTACTGGAATTGTATCTTTGAAAGCTCGTCGCATTTTTTAATTCGCGATTTTTAATTCGACTTCAAGCTCTTCGCCACTGAGATTGACATCAATTTTTGAATTTTCTTCCGTGATTTTTTCAGTCAGCATGAAGTCCGCGAGTTTGTCCTCGAGCATCGACTGAATAGCACGGCGCAGCGGTCTAGCTCCGTATTTCGGTTTATAGCCCTTCTCGAGAATTTTCTCTTTGACTTCCTGCGCAACGTTGATAGATACGCCTTTAGTGTCGAGCCTCGTCGAAAGTTCTTCAAGCATTGTATCAATGATTTTTAACAAATTCTCGCGCGATAATGGCTTGAATACCGCCATCTCGTCAATACGATTCAAAAATTCCGGCCTGAAAGTTTTGTTTGCTTCCTCGAGAATTATTTTCTTCGTTCGATCCCAATCGCGTTGAGTTTGAGTTTCTGCACTCGCTCCAAATCCTAAAGAATTTCCCTGCTGTGCTTCTTTTGCGCCGACGTTGCTCGTCATTATTATGACAGTGTTACGAAAATCAACTTTTCGCCCTTGGCCGTCGGTTAATTTTCCATCATCGAGAACTTGCAACAAAATATTAAAAATTTCAGGGTGCGCTTTCTCAATTTCATCGAACAAAATCACGCTGTAGGGTTTGCGTCGCACAAGTTCCGTTAATTTGCCGCCGTTCTCATGACCAACATAACCGGGAGGCGCTCCTACGAGTTTTGAAACTTCGTGGCGTTCCATAAATTCGCTCATGTCGATTCGGATCATCGCGTCGTCACGGCCAAATAAAAATCTCGCAAGACAACGCGCTAATTCAGTTTTTCCGACTCCGGTCGGCCCCATGAAAAGAAAACTTCCGATAGGCCGACGAGGATCGCGCAAGCCCGTTCGTGCCCGGCGAATTGCTCTTGCCACCGCGCTGACGGCTTCGTCTTGGCCGATTAAGCGGCGCGAAATTTCTTCTTCCATTTTTAATAATCGTGTCGTCTCGGCTTCCGTCATTTGCTTAACCGGGATTCCAGTTTGTTCAGCTACGACCGTGGCAATGTCTTCGGCGGTTATTGTCGAACGTGTAACCTTGCGTTTCTGTTGCCAACTTTTAATTTCTGCGTCTAACTCGTCAGAGATTTTTCTTTCTTCGTCGCGCAGTTCCGTAGCAAGTTCGTACTTCTCGGCTAAAACGGCTTCTTCTTTTCGTTTTTGAACGGCCTCAAGCTCATTTTTAATTTTGTTGATGTA
>CAJORD010000180.1 GCA_905236605.1 uncultured Synergistales bacterium
TAAAAAATTTTCAAGGGCTCAAATAAATCATGCCCTCGAATTGCTGAAAACTCATTCTTATAATCAAGTCGTCTCCATGACCGGCATAAGTTCGACAACGCTTGTAAGAGCGCACAAAAATAAACTTTATAAGTCTTTAATATGTTTTTAATTCTTCTATGTTTAATTCTTCGGGCCTGACGACCTCGCGCCAATCGATTTTTAAGGCGTTAGCTTCGATGATGTTGTTAAACGACTTTAGCGGCAAAAGTTCACCGTAAAAATGAATTATGCCTTTCGTTTCGTGCCACATTTGAGCCTCAGTGATTTTTACCCACTGCGACGGCGAAATCGTTAATCTCGAGGCCGTAGAACTGCCCTTTGACATCGCAAAAATATTTTCAAACTCGGCGTTGAGGTCGTTCAAAAATAGCGGGTCGATTACCTTGTGAATGATCTCAATGCTCGTGTAATGCATTCCGCCGGAGTGCCGCGTTTCAGGATTCAAAGTCGACTCGAAGACAGCACCGAAAATCGTTGGCGAAATTCCTGACCAGTCGAAGCCCTCACTCATTTCTTCAAGAATTATTCGGAGCGGCTCACCGTCAAGCTGCGGAAGCTCGATATTCTTTTCATCGAACAAGCCGCCATTAACGTACGGAAAATTTTTCAGGTCGGCTTCGAGATACGGATCGCTCTCATCGACTCGACTTTCTGATTTAGAACGTCAAAAAGTTTTCGCAACTAATCACGCGCAACAAGCTCGCGGGCCTTCAAAAAACTATGAAACTGCTTAGCTTGTTCAAACGGCGTCATCGTCGAGCCGTCAGACTGCGGGATCGGCTTGTCAAGATTGATTCAAATAAAACCTTCTCTCGATAAATTTTCTTTTCTTTGCGATATAATATTTTCACGTTCAAACGACTTCTCAAAAGAAATTTTTCCACGGAGCGAATGGGATTTTGGTCACTACTTTGGTCACTACAAAAATCTTAAAATTTTTTTGCTGTCATCAAGATTCATAAAGACGACTTTAAAATTAAAAACTCGATTCGCGCCGGGCCTCTTGGATTTCATATTGTATAATCTCAAAAAAAAATTTTTCGGGAGGCATTGTCATTAATGAAAAAAAAATTTGCGTTCGTAATTTTATTTTTGTCCTTGCTAATCCCCTCGGCGTGGGGCGCAGAGACTAAAGAACTAACTACCGACTCCGTCACGCGACTTCAAAACGAAATCAGCGCGGACATTTCTAAATTAAAAGACTCAATCGAAGCTGCGCTTGTCGAAATAAAACTTTCAAGTGAGGACATCAAGCAAAGAATTTCAGAACTTGCGGCCTTGAATGAAAAATCTTCGGACGATATGGCGGCTTGGGGTTACACGGACGAGCAGCGCGAAGCTCACACGCAAGTTTTATCTCAATTAAGCGTGGCTTACACAGCGTACTTATCTTTGTTGCAAACGCCTTCGGACAAGCAAGAAGAGATTGACGCATCGACGCTCGAAAATACAACTTCGCCGGACATAAATTACAGCGACGGTTTGCGACAAGAAATTTCAAAAACCTCAAAGCGGCTTGACATTCAAACTTTCTATCTTCAATCTAAAGTCAGCAAATTAAAAATCGACTTGGCCGACGCGGCAGAGCTTCAAAAAAAGTTAAAGGACGCTCAAGAGGGCGGCGAAGCGATTGAGCTACCGCGGACTCATATATTAAGATTGGAGCTTGCAAGATTGAACGTCGCTATTACAAATTTGCAAGTCCGGGCGCAGAAAAAAATTTTTGATGGCAATGTTTCAAACATTCAAAGATTAAGGCGACGCCTCGCAGACGTTCAAGGCAAAATAATTTTCCCGCAAGAAGTTTTAGATGAAAATCTCGAAAAAATTCAAGCGCGCGTAAACGACTTAACGACGGAATTAAGCAACGCAAGCAAGGCTTTGAACTCCGCAAACGCTGCTCTTGTTCGTGCAAGGGCTGCTCTTGGTTCCGCAGACGTGAATATCTTAACGAACGCTTCAGCAACTTACACGGCACGTAGCGCACGCGTGAGCTATTGGGAGTATATGGTCTCTTTGATTGACGAAGAAATCATGACGAACAGAGCTTATCAACAGGTTTGGCGCGACAGGTTCAAATTATTTCACGATGACGCTTCCGGCGATGAAATCTGGAAACTTCGCGACACTGCTCAACGCCGAATTAACGAACTTCAAACAGAACTTGAAGGAACTAGAACTCTTGAAAATTCTATTTTGCGTCAGATAGATTCGATACAGGCGCAGGCAAGCACCGAAGGACTTTCTGGGACTGTTCAACAAAATATGCTTCAAGCCGTCGAAAATTACAGAAAAATAATTTCGGACGTCTTTAACAGATACGAATCTTTAATTCCGAACGCGATTTTTTTGCAAGAACGGCTTTATAACGAAGCGAACGATAATCTGAGCGCGCTACGCCTCGCCGAGAAGGTCAGCTCTTTCAGCAAAGATACAGTTATGGGATTTTTGAACACAGAACTTTGGCAAGGCGAAGGCTATTCAGTAACCGTCAGCAAATTAATAATAGCGGTCGTTGTGTTTTTGTCGAGTTTCTTTTTAAGCTCGTGGGGCAGCAACTGGATTAAGCGCCGAATGATTAAACGCTTCAAAGCCAGCGTAACTGCCGCTAACGGAGTTCAACGAATTGTATTTTATATATTGTGGGTCGCGTTCGCGTTGATTGCGTTGAACATTGTGCAAATCCCGCTGACGGCGTTTGCGTTCATGGGCGGTGCCTTTGCGGTCGGTATAGGTTTCGGAATGCAGAACATTTTCAACAACTTGATAAGCGGCTTCATCGTGATTTTCTCGCGGCCGTTCAAAGTTAATGATATTGTGGACGTTATGGGGATTCAAGGCACGGTCGAGGACATTGGCTCGCGTTCAACGACTATAAAGACGTGGGACGGCTTCGACGTCGTTATGCCGAACAGATACTTCCTTGAGAACAGTGTTACAAACTGGACAAAATCGGATTTAAGAAAACGCGAAGTTTTGAAAGTCAGCGTGTCCTACAGTGCCGACACTCGCGCGGTTGAAAAAATTTTGCTTGACGTAACGAAAGACCATTCGCAAGTTTTGAAAAATCCTGCGCCGCTCGTAATCTTCAAAAATTTTGGTGATAGCTCACTTGAATTTGAAATTTATTATTGGATAGAGCTGCGCACGTCGTCGGGCATGAAAGTTTCAAGCGACATTCGTCATCACATTATGGCGGTGTTTGCTCGAGAAGGAATTTCTATTCCATACCCGCA
>CAJORD010000181.1 GCA_905236605.1 uncultured Synergistales bacterium
GATAGCCGGACGCCTCAAGAGCGATTATCGCTACTCAAAAGACATCGTCTATAACAATTTCCCGTGGCCGTCGCCGTCTGAAAAGCAGCGTGAAAAAATCGAAGCGACCGCGCAAAAGATTCTTGAAGTTCGCGAAAAGTTTCCGGGCTCGTCGCTTGCGGATTTATACGACCCGTTGACGATGCCGGAGGAGTTATTGAAGGCTCACAAGGCCAACGATGCGGCGGTCTGCGAGGCTTATACGTTCGCAAAAGACGTCAGCGAAGAAGAAATCGTGAGCGCTTTGATGAGGCTCTACGAAAAAATTTTGAAGGAGGAATGACGAAAAGAAATTTCAAAAATTTAATTTTATGAGCACATAAGAATTTTTAAATCCAGCTCTGGAGCGGGTTTTGACCAGAGATTGTTGATTTTATATGTTGACAGCAATGTATATACGGTATATTTTTATAAAAATTAATTTTAGAGGAGGAGCAATAATGCTCGTCAAAGCAAGGAAAGTCGGAAACAGTTTGGCTTTAACAATTCCGGCTTCATTCGTTGAAACGATGAATTTATATGACGGTCAGGAAATGGAAGTTGACTATAATCCTTACAGCAGGACTTTGTCGTATCAGCCCAACAGAATCCGCGAAATTAACTGGAAAGAATTTATTTCTAACGACAAAGAAGATATTAGAGACAGAATGTCGCCCGAAGATTACGTCAGGAGCTTAAGAGATTATGACCGTGAAGAAATCGTTTTTTGATACGTCGATTTTCATTTACGCGCTTGAAAACGATTCGGCTATAGCAAGAAATTTATTTCAACAGGCTATTGTTGAAGGGATTGTCGGAACGTCAACAATAACATTGATGGAATACGCAACGGGCTGTTTTAAGCACGGCAAGATTGAGAGGCTTAATAATTTTCGCCATTTTTTAAGAACGCTTATGTTTGAAGTTGTCCCGGTCAATGATGTTATTGCGCTAAAGGCGGCTGAAATACGGAGCGGCTATCAATTTTTCAAGCAAATGGACGCGCTCCAGTTAGCTACGGCTGTTATTTCTGGGGCTGATGTTTTTTACACGAATGACAAACAACTTTCTCAATTTAAGGAGATAAATATTATTCGTCCGGTAGAGAGTTAAAATTTTAATTTGATATTGAATTAACATAAGAATAATATTATAATTTCACGAATAAATATTATTTTATGGTAGTGATAAAAATGGAAATTTTAGCTTTTGCGAATCAAAAGGGCGGTGTAGCGAAATCTACTTCGGTGCATAATATTGCGACGCTCAAAGCTATGTCAGAAAAACGAGTCCTTATGATTGACCTTGATCCGCAGGCATCTTTGACAATTTTGTGCAATTTTATGCCGGGCAAAACCGAATTTTCAGTGTGCAATTTATTCGACGGCAAGACTGATCCGCTTGACTGTGGCTACATCGTGAAATCGACAGGACTTGAAAATCTCTATATAGTTCCATCTGACATTGAGCTTGCTGAAGTCGAACAAAATATCACGGGCAGGACGGCTCGCGAGAAAATTCTTAAAAAGGCTCTGAAATCTTTTGAAGAATATTTCGACTATGTTTTTATTGATTGTCCGCCCCAACTTGGAATTTTGACGACTAATGCTCTTGTTGCCGCCGATAAAGTTATAACCCCTGCTAAGGCCGAGTATTTGTCGTATCGAGGCATTCGTGCTCTAAAGCGGACTATTCAAAACATCGTTGACGAAAGTCTCAATGAAAATCTTTCTTTCGAGGGATTTATTATTACGATGTTTGAAAAAATTATCAACGATCAGAAAGACATGCTCGAACAGTTCAAGAAAGAAGCTCCAGTGCTTGGGGTAGTCAAAAAGTCTGCGGACACATACAGAAGCGTTTTAGACGGAATCCCTGTCGTTATGAGTGCTCCAAAAAGCGATGTTGCAAGAGCGTATAAAGAAATTGTCGAAAAGATTTAGGAGACAAAAATTCAATGGGCGATATAAAGAAAATCAATAAATTCGACGAAGCTGTTGATAAATTAAATTCTCAGGAAGAACAGGAACTTAATAAATCGAAGCAGGTTGTTAAAGCCATTGCAGGGCGCGGTCGTAAAAAACAAGCCGAAACGAGAAAAATTCTCCCGACTTATATTCCCGTTAGCATGTATGAACAGTTCGAGGCAATCAATAAGGCTTATGGAATTTCAAACAATGCGGCTATAAATATGCTAATCAGAGATTATATTACGTCGAAGAAAAGTGTTTTAGATGATCTCTAAATGCAATTAAAATAATATTATATTTATGTTATTATACTATTTATATGATAATATTCTAAAATCAATAAAGTTTATTCCATAAGTTTTTGAACAGCTTTAGCTCTTGCTATAGTTGCTCGGCTAATGCCGGTCATGGAGACGACTTGATTATAAGAATGAGTTTTCAGCAATTCGAGGGCATGATTTATTTGAGCCCTTGAAAATTTTTTA
>CAJORD010000182.1 GCA_905236605.1 uncultured Synergistales bacterium
ATCAGCGCAAAGACTTTCGCGTTATTGACAATATATTTAATTTCTGTGAACTCGTCAGGCTGATGCGCTACACCTTCGCATTCCTGACTCCACACTACCGCAGGGATCCCCTTGCGTCTGAACAACGCCGCAAAAGTTCCTCCGCCGACTCCGCCAGTTTTCGGTTCGAGCCCCAAAACTTCACGAACGCTCTTAATTAATAATTGCGCTATGTCGCTGTCAAGACTTGTAGGTGGTGCCGCGTCGTTGCGACTTACAACAAGTTCGATTTTCGCGCCAGTGCGATTTTCAACATCACGGCGAATTTTTTCAACGACATTGAAAGCTTCATCAAGTGAAACGCTCGGCAAAACTCTGCAATCAAATTCAAAGACTTCGCGACCCGGTACGGTGTTAGTGTTCGGGACGTTCGCAAATCGCCGCGTCGGTTCAAACGTCGAGAACGGAGGATCGAAAGTCTTATCTTCTTCTTTGAATGCCGCGTGAAGAGCTTCATCAACTTCGTAAGCGAGCATGTTCGCAACTCGGCAAGCGTTAAGTCCCGTGTGAGGCAAGGCCGCATGAACTTGTTTGCCAAGAACTGTAAATCTTAATTTCCAGTCGGCCTTTTCGGCAATCTCTATAAAATCGCCCGCGTCGTTGCCACTGTCGGGAGCGATAACGAGATCGTCAGCTCTGTATAAATTTCTTTCAAGCAACGGTTCAAGGCCGTAATGGCTTCCCATCTCTTCATCACAAACAAACGCAAGATTAATCGTGTATTCAGGTTCAGCGCCTGCGTTTAATAACGCCTTCAACGCGAACAACGACGCTACGAGGCACATACCGTTATCACTGACACCGCGACCGTAAAGACGAGAGCCGCGAACCTCGGGCTTAAACGGGTCAAGAGTCCAAGAATTTCGATCGCCTTCGGGGACTATGTCAATATGCGTCAAGATACAGAGCCTTCGAGATTGCTTGCCTGGATATTCAAGGAACAAAGACGGACGTTTACCGGCCGGGGCTTTGTCGTCGTCAACATATTCAATTTTAATTTTTGCCTTTGAATCGAGGCCAAGCTCATGAATAATTTTTTCAAGCTCTTTGATTTTAGCGTCTTCGCCGGTGCCGCCATTATGAGGAGAAACGGCCGGGATTTTGCAAAGTCGTGAAAGAGTATCAACCATTAAGCCCTCAAGCTTTTCAGCTTCGGACAATATTTTTGCGTGCAAGTGAATTCACTGCCTTTCTAAATTTTTGTGAAGTAAATTTTTAAGCGAGTTTTATTGCGTTCAAAAATTCCGCGTTTGTTTCAGTTTGTTTCAGTTTGTCGAGTATTAAGTTCAGCGCTCCCGCTTCGTCAACACCGGCTATTCGTTTTCTTAAAATCCAGAGGCGTTTTAATTCGTCGTCGGGCATCAATAATTCTTCGCGTCGAGTTCCTGATCTCGTTATGTCGATGGCCGGGAAGATTCTTTGATCCGCAAGTTTTCGCGATAAATGAAGTTCCATGTTGCCCGTGCCCTTAAACTCTTCGTAAATTACATCGTCCATTCGGCTGCCCGTGTCAGTCAGAGCCGTGCCGATTATCGTTAAGCTGCCGCCCTCTTCAAAATTTCGAGCCGCTCCAAAAAATCTCTTCGGGAAATATAAACCCGACGGGTCAAGACCGCCCGATAAAGTTCGGCCCGACGGTGGAACAGTTAAGTTTGAAGCGCGAGCAAGTCTTGTGATCGAGTCGAGCAAAATTACAACGTCGCGTTTTGCTTCAACAAGTCGTTTTGCTTTCTCGAGTGCAAGATTAGCAACTCTAATATGCTCGTCAGCAGGCCTGTCGAATGTTGACGCGATAACCTCGCCGTCGATTGAGCGGGAAATGTCAGTAACTTCTTCTGGGCGTTCGTCAATCAACAGAGCCATTATTATAATATCCTGCGAACTTGCCGCGATTGCCTTCGCAATTCGTTTCAAGAGCGTCGTTTTTCCGGCTTTTGGAGGCGACACCAGCAAAGCGCGCTGACCAAGCCCTATCGGCGCGAACATGTTCACAAGTCGCGTAGCCAAGTCCTTAGGGTCATATTCGAGATTGATTCTTGAATTTGGGAAAATCGGCGTTAATTGCGAGAAAATCGGGCGTCTTCGAGAGTGTTCGGGGTCAGAGAAGTTGACAGTTTCAACTCTCAATAACGCTTCATAATGTTCTTGATCGCGAGGAGGACGGATTAATCCCCAAATTACATCACCGTTTCGAAGTCCAAAGCGTCGAATTTGTGAAGACGATAAATAAACGTCGTTATCCGTCGGTAACATTCCCTTGGGACGTAAGAAGCCGAAGCCTTCTGTCAAAATTTCAAGAGTTCCACCGCCGAACCTGTAATTCATTTTTTCGGCTTGTGCTTTGAGGATCGAAATTATTAAATCGTCCTTACGAATTGAGGGCGGAACATTGACTTCAAATTCTTTTGCGAGTTTTTTGAGGTCAGTGAGGTTACGCAACGACAACATAGCGTAAGTGTATTTCGGTTTTGGGTGCTGAACAACTTCGCGGCGTTTGTTTTTGGGAAAATTTCTAGGCCGGAGGTCGTCATCGTCTGAATCGCTTTCAATGTCGCCTTCGCTTTCAATTTCGTCGTCATAATCGCCATCGTTTACATCATTTAAGCTATCGTCGTAGTCGCTGTCTTCAATAGCTTCGTTTTTTAATTCGTCGTCAGAAAATGGCATAGGGCTGTACTCGTAAGTGTCATTTTCCGGCGCGAAATCTAACTGCTGATCGAAATCTGTATCTTGTGATTTTGTTTTTTTTGGCATTAAAGAATTTTCCTTAGTTTTGATAAAAAATTTTTGAATGAAAATGAGAGTGAAAAAATGAAAAATCGTGGTGCCGCTCCCTTGTCCCCCACCCACCCC